>JABFRJ010000327.1 GCA_013141255.1 Hyphomicrobiaceae bacterium | reverse complement strand
GGAGCGACTTGTGTTCGACGCGGATGTGAGCAGCGTCGACGACGAAGACCGTAAGTCCGGGCGCAAGGGCGGGCGGGAGGAGGATTGAGAGTAGTTAGAGGCGTCTCATCAGAAACGTATTGGACTTGAGGTTTGAGACGGGCCAATTGATCTGTGTTTGCTTCGAGCCAAAAGCGGTCGAAGTCTGCTCTGCAATTCGCGCCCAGCATTGGTCGGCTACTGGGGGAATAGCTGAATTCGCATCGAACTCGGATGGATCAGTTTCGAGTGCATACTCCACAGTGCCGTCACGCCAGCACCTTATGCGCCTCAATGACGATCGGTGCCTTCTCGATCATGCGCGGTGCTAAGGGTGTCACCGGCAGGATTTGCGGATGGTGTAGCGGACGCTGCTCACCCTTGTTCAATTGCCAGCGCCAGCCCTTGCGGCCGGGCACGCGGTCGAGCGCAATCGGATAGATGGTGGCGCGCCCCGGTTCAAGCTTGATCCTGAGGAAGTTCTTGTAGTCCTTGATGCCGAGGGCGCCGAAGGCGTCACCTGTGTGCATGTTGAAAAGTGTCGATGTCAGCGTCCAATAGATCCCCATCACGAAGCCGCCAAGCAGCCCGCCGACGAACAAGGTGATAAAGATGTTCCAGAGAATGCGGGCGATGTCGAAGAGACCGGTAGACGTATGCCAGGCCATCAGCCGGGGCATGGCGTCGCTGATGTGCCATGGCAGGATCGCGGCGATGGCCGTTCCCGTAGCCGTGGCGACCCAACTCACCACGAGCAGGGCGAGGATGTGGGCCGAAGCATGCACCAAGCCGACCAACAGCTTGACGATCGTGGTGTCGCTTTCGACGTACTTGATGAGCCCGACGCACAGGCCGATCAGCATGAAAGCGAACATCGGGCTCAGCTCCGCCGCCTTCATCAGCGCTCCGAAGTCGAGAACATAGCCAAGCGACGTGGCCGCCAAACCCTTGAATGTCTCGCCCAGGCCTTTGTCGGCACCCAGGATTTCAGAGAGCTTGTCAGACAGCGTCGGCCCGCCATTGTCTGCCTGCTTCTTTTTGAGGTCAGCGCGGAGCTGCATTTGATCGGCGAGGCCTTTCTCCAGAGGTGCCAGTTTCTGTCTCATCGCATCTGGGGAGTCGGCACTCGCCACAGTGGAGTTCTGCGCAATGATCTCGATATTGAGGGCATTGAATTCGGGTGCGATGGCATCGATCTCAGCCGAGATCGCCGCGGCAGTCTGCTGTGCGCCGGCCTGGCGTGCCTGCACCTGGCTCCGCTGCCTTTGCTGCTCGGCGTGCCTGGCCTCCAGCGCCGCTAGGGTCGCCCGCATCTTGTCGACTTCCACAGGATCGCTCGGCAGCGGGAGGGACTTGGCTTGCTCAATCTCCTTGGTCGTCGAGTTGATAGCCGTTGCAATGGTTTCGACCTCGGCCACGATCGACCGCAACACGCGAGTGGCGTCGTCCTGGCGCTTCCGCAAATCGTCCATCAGCGTTTGCTTTGGAGCCAGTTTCTGTTCCAACTCCTTGACCTTCTCCTCGGCCGCCTTTGCATCGACGGCAATCGCGTGAATACGCTTGATAGCCTCCTGGTCATCGTAGATCTTTCCGTCGTTGGCGATGATCTCCTTCGAAATCGCGGTCGCTTGCCTCTGCGTGCTCGGTGATAGCCGTGGGTCGGCGACGACGAACGCCCAGGCAAACATGAAGTAGATCAAACCAACGAGATAGGTGAACGGCCGGTTGCGGAACGGCAGGGCTAGGTTATTTAGGCACAGCAGCCTACTGGTCAATTTAGGTGGGTAGATCGATTGTGCGCGGCATTCGTACGCCGCGCTCTTGATGTCCTCCTTGCGTACCGCCTTAGCACGACGGCCTATGCCGCCAGGACCCGCGTCGGTGTCGGTCATCGGCTTTGGTTCGGGCGCGACATGGGCAGCACTCGAACTGGCAACCGGTGTCGTGGCTGCTGGGTTCTGCGTGAAATCTCGACCTGCTGCTCCGACCGTGCCTTTCTCCAGTCGGTTGAATGCGTCGGTATCTGCCTTGCCCGCGACTGTGCCGACGGCCTTCGTCGGCGTTGCCCAGTTTAACGCGATGCGGTCCTTCAAGCCGTGAGTGGCATGGGCGAAAGCACCGCCGCCGCCCGCTGTGATGAATTGGATGCCGAGCTTGTCCGAGGTATATCGGCTGTAATGATGCCAATCGCCGGCGATGATTGCACAGACCTTGGCACCGTTCTTCCGTGCCAGCATACTGATCTCATGCATGTTGTCATAGTTCCGGTGCAGCCAGCTCGGCTCGGCAAGACACAAAATGATGTTGTCGCCGGGCTTCGTCAGATCCGCCATCAAATCGAAGTAGTCCCGCTGGCTGTCGTCTAGATTGTCGACGAGCTGTATGTCTGGCCCCCAGATCCACCAGTTGTGCGGCAGCTGGATCGCGAAATAGCTGCGGTGCTGATGACAACGCCAGCCGCCAATCTGTGTGCCGAGACCTTTCGAGATGCGATCACGCGCCGAGCAGAAGAGCGCGCTGAACGCAGACAAGCCGTCGTACCAATCATGGTTTCCGGGAATCGCGAACAGTCTGCGCTTGGGATCGGTCGTAGAGAACGCCCAGTCGTAGGGATCGCGCAGGCGATTGCTGTATTCCTGCTTGGTCGCGTCCGGATAAACCTGATCACCTCCCATGATCAACAGTTGCCCGGCCGGCAGCGGGGAGCTCTCGCCCTTGACCTGCAGCTCATCTGCGGCCAGCAGATAGGCCATGGCATAAGTTGCCTCGAAGCCGTCACCGAGATCGGCAATATAGTCGACCCAGACCGCGCCGTTCGCATCGGCCGCAATTGCTTGCGAGGGAGCAGGCTTGTCGCCAGACGTGTTTACGCCGACGCCGCTATAATTGTAACGATGCTTGAGGCGTTCTTCAGAGGCGTTGTCGGTCGAGGCCTGGATCAACCGCTGATCAGTATAAGACCCGAGCGTCGAAGAGATCACTTCGCGCACGCCGACCTTAGCAAGCAAACCAGGATCGAACCAGTCGACCATTTGAGGGAGATCGCCTCGACGCAGCCGGTCTACAATGGTCTTGCCGCGAGCTACAGCTTCCGCCTCCCGATCTGGATGCAGATCGCCCCCCATGTCGTTCGCCACCAATTCCTCCCAAGCCTACGCAGTTACTTGCGTGTCGGCGCCGATCATTGGCGTTGAGCCTCCGCCTTGCCATTATTAAAAAGACAGATGTTGTCCAGGCTCGCAAGACCGGTTCGCGGACGATTCGCGAATGAACGCGGGCGCGGCTACTCAGCATTTGTCCACTAGTTGCGGTGCAGCAGACTACGACGTGGCAGCCGTGAGAATTGCGGGTTCGGGTCAAAAGTCGATATTTTGGTTGGGTCTTGCCCCAGACATGCAAACGGCGCCGCTGGGGCGCCGTTGCGAGTGATTTGAAGATTGCTGACCCAACCGCTTACGCGTTGAGCGCGTCTTTCAGCTTCTTGGCCGGGGAGAATTTCGGCACGTTGGAAGCTGGGATCTGGATGGTTTTGCCAGTCGCTGGGTTGCGGCCTTCACGGGCTTTACGTTTGGTGACTTTGAAGGTGCCGAAGTCGGGGATGCGGACATCCGTCTCAGCTTTCATCGCTTCGACGATCTTGCCGAGCATTGCGTCGACGGCGTCTTTGGCCTTGTCTTTTGGCATATCGCACTTGGCGGCGACTGCATCGATCAGGTCTTGCTTGCTCATTTGATCTTACCTTCCATTGACGTTGAAACTTTGGGCGTTCAAACCCTGGCCCCTCGAAAAATGCGAAGGGACAGTCCTAAGGGTCGGGCATCTTTTCTATGCTCGACAACAGGTGCCGCGATCGTTGTCCATCAACCCAGATGGGGGCATGTGAGGGTTGATCGTAGGCCGGACACACGACCATCAGCAGCGCGCTGATCCGTCCGCGAAAGACGCCCAAAACGCGGAACCGTCAAGGGCAAATACCTGTTGAAAGCCCCGAAAACAGGGGCTTTTGATTGGTTTTAAGCGTTCAGAACCGTAGGTCGCAAAAAAGCCCTCACCGAAGGGGTTCGGTGAGGGCTGCGTCGATTTATCTCTACAGGGATTGTCCGTGTTTCACACGGGTAATCAGTGAGCGATTGCCGGACGTTTGTCGGTTGCGCCATCCCCACCACGGCTCGGCAGCGGATCGGTGGTTTCGTCCCAGATCACGCGTTCTGGCATACGAACGAGCGCAACCTTGAGAACGTCTTCAACACGCTCGACGGGGATGATTTCCAACTTGGCTTTTACCTCGTCGGAGATGTCGGCCAAGTCTTTGACGTTCTCGGATGGGATCGCCACCGTCTTGATGCCTGCGCGCAAGGCCGCGAGCAGCTTTTCTTTGAGGCCACCGATGGGTAGCACGCGACCACGCAAGGTGATCTCGCCTGTCATGGCCACATCGCGGCGGACCGGGATGCCGGTCATGACCGAGATGATGGCGGTTGCCATGGCGATACCGGCTGATGGGCCATCCTTCGGCGTCGCGCCTTCGGGCACGTGGACGTGGATGTCGGTCTTTTCGAAGACTGGCGGGGTGATGCCAAAATCAACCGAGCGCGAGCGCACATATGCTTGCGCGGCTTGGATCGACTCTTTCATCACATCGCGCAAGTTGCCAGTGACCGACATGCGCCCCTTGCCGGGCATCATGACGCCTTCGATGGTGAGGATTTCACCGCCGACTTCGGTCCAAGCTAAGCCTGTGACGACGCCGACGGCATCTTCAGCTTCCATCTCGCCGTAGCGATAGCGCGGTACGCCGAGATACTTCTCGATGTTGGCGCCTGTTATGACCACCTTCTTGGTGTCGGAGGTCAGCAACTCTTTGATCGCCTTGCGGGCGAGCTTGGCGATTTCGCGCTCAAGCGAACGCACTCCGGCTTCACGGGTGTACAGGCGGATGATGGCTTCAAGTGCCGAGTCTTGAACTTCCCATTCTGCCGCTTCGAGGCCGTGCGCCGTCGTCTGCTCAGCCAACAAGTGGCGTTTGCAAATTTGGACCTTTTCGTCCTCCGTGTATCCAGAGAGGCGAATGAGCTCCATGCGGTCCAAAAGGGCCGGTGGGATGTTCAGCGTGTTGGCCGTGGTGACGAACATGACGCTTGAGAGGTCGTAATCGACTTCAAGGTAATGGTCGTTAAAGGTGCTGTTCTGTTCGGGATCGAGCACTTCGAGAAGAGCTGCCGCAGGATCGCCGCGGAAGTCCTGGCCCATCTTGTCGATCTCATCGAGCAAGAAGAGTGGGTTAGTCGACTTGGCCTTCTTCATGGATTGGATGACCTTGCCGGGCATCGAACCAATGTAGGTGCGGCGGTGGCCGCGGATTTCGGCTTCGTCGCGCACGCCGCCGAGGCTCATGCGCACGAACTCACGGCCCGTTGCGTTGGCGATCGATTTGCCAAGCGACGTCTTGCCGACGCCGGGCGGGCCGACGAGGCAGAGGATGGGGCCGCGTAGTTTGTTAGTGCGGGTCTGCACCGCGAGATATTCGAGGATCCGCTCTTTGACCTTCTCAAGGCCATAGTGCTCCTTGTCGAGAACGTCCTGGGCTTCGACGAGGTCTTTCTTGACCTTGCCGCGCTTCCCCCATGGAATGCTGAGCAACCATTCGAGATAGTTGCGCACCACCGTCGCTTCAGCCGACATCGGGCTCATTTGGCGCAGCTTCTTCAGCTCGGCCATAGCCTTGTCTTTAGCTTCTTTCGACAGCTTGGTGTTTTCGATCTTCTCTTCGAATTCGGCAATGTCGTCGCGCTCGTCGCCGTCGCCGAGTTCTTTCTGAATGGCCTTCATTTGCTCATTCAAATAGTACTCGCGCTGCGTCTTCTCCATCTGGCGCTTGACGCGTGAACGGATCTTCTTCTCGACCTGAAGAACGGCGATTTCGCTTTCCATCAGCGCATAGACGCGCTCCAGACGCTCGGAGATGGTTGGGATCTCGAGGATGTCCTGTTTGTCGGTGATCTTGATGGCGAGGTGGGAGGCGATGGTGTCGGCGAGTTTCGAGTAGTCCTCAATCTGGCTGACGGTGCCGAGCACTTCGGGGGAGATTTTTTTGTTGAGCTTTACGTACTGCTCAAACTGAGTGACGGCAGAGCGGGCGAGGGCCTCGATCTCATCTTTCGCACCGACACTGTCGTCGACGCGTTTGATTTCGGCTTCGAAATATTCAGCTTTAGCTGTGAACTTGGTGATGCGGGCACGGCCTGCACCTTCGACCAACACTTTAACAGTGCCGTCTGGCAACTTGAGCAGTTGCAGGACTGAAGCGAGGGTGCCCATTTCATAAATTGCATCTTGGGCAGGATCGTCGTCGCCGGCGTTCTTCTGTGCGGCGAGCAAAATCTGCTTGTCAGTGCGCATGACTTCTTCAAGCGCATTGATTGATTTTTCGCGACCAACAAAGAGTGGCACGATCATATAAGGGAACACGACTATGTCGCGCAGTGGGAGAACGGGGAACACTTCCCGGCCCGCTTTTTCTTTCGTCTTTGTTTCGTCGCTCATGACTCTCCCTTCCTCACCGTTTTCCGGTGGGGGCCGCATCAAATGATCACGGCCCGGATCGCCGGCGATGCCGGCAGACAATGCGTGCCTTGGGCGCATCCTACTGCAGCCTTGATGTCAAGCGCTGCCGTCTGACGACCCACCAGCCGCCCGTTTCAGATGGGGGGCTGGGAGCTAAGCTTCAAGTGCTTCGCCTCACTGGTCCAGCACCACACTTCAACACGTCTGGGCAAAACTAAAGTTCTGAACAGGTTGTGTGAGAAATGACTCCATCAATACACGGCAACAAGACCTAACGCGCACCGAACGCTAGGAACTCTTAAGCGCTTGATCCTTTTTCCTCGGCGCGATCGGAGTAAATGCGCAGCGGACGCGCGCCACCCTCGACGACCTCGGGACCGATGACGACTTCCTCGACGCCTTTGAGGCCGGGGAGTTCGAACATGGTATCGAGCAATATAGCTTCCATGATGGAGCGCAGGCCGCGGGCACCGGTTTTCCGCTCAATGGCTTTGCGCGCGATGGCCTTAAGCGCGTCCTGCGTGATGGTCAGCTTGACGTCTTCCATCTCGAACAGGCGTTGATACTGCTTCACAATCGCGTTCTTGGGTTGCATCAAGATCTGCATCAATGCGGCCTCGTCGAGGTCTTCGAGCGTGGCAATAACAGGCAAGCGACCGATGAATTCGGGGATGAGACCGAACTTCAGCAGATCTTCCGGCTCAGCCTGGCGCAGGATTTCGCCGGTTCGGCGTTCATCGGGGCCAGTCACCTTGGCACCAAAGCCGATAGACGACCCGCGACCGCGACGCGAGATGATCTTTTCGAGACCAGCGAACGCGCCACCACAGATGAAGAGGATATTCGAGGTATCAACCTGGAGGAATTCTTGTTGCGGGTGCTTGCGGCCACCTTGTGGGGGGACCGAGGCAACAGTGCCTTCCATGATTTTCAGCAGGGCCTGCTGAACGCCTTCGCCTGAGACATCCCTTGTGATCGAGGGGTTGTCCGACTTGCGGCTAATCTTGTCTATTTCGTCGATGTAGACGATGCCGCGTTGTGCTCGCTCGACGTTGTAGTCGGCGGATTGTAGCAGCTTGAGGATAATGTTTTCGACGTCTTCACCGACATACCCGGCTTCGGTCAACGTCGTGGCGTCGGCCATGGTGAAGGGCACGTCGAGGATGCGTGCCAGGGTCTGCGCCAAAAGCGTCTTGCCGCAGCCAGTGGGGCCAACGAGCAGGATATTTGATTTGGCCAACTCAACATCGTTGTTTTTGGCGGAGTGATTGAGCCGCTTATAGTGATTGTGGACTGCGACCGAGAGTACACGCTTGGCGTGGAACTGGCCGATCACATAACCATCAAGCACGGTGCAGATTTCGGCCGGCGACGGGACCCCGTCGCGCGACTTGACGAGGGTGTTCTTATTTTCCTCGCGAATGATGTCCATGCATAGCTCGACACACTCGTCGCAGATGAAGACGGTGGGGCCGGCAATCAGTTTGCGAACCTCATGCTGGCTCTTGCCGCAAAAGGAGCAATACAGGGTATTTTTCTCAGCCATCCCAACCTCTTTCCCGGTTACTCCGGACGGGGTTGCCCCCGGTTTCCCGGACGACCCGGGTTTTGAATACTACTGGCGCAGGTTCGATAGTGAACTTCAGTTCGCGGCGGTTTGTGGACAGAACGCCAACTTGGTGAACTGGCCTGCTTCAATTCTCTGTTCGTTCCAGCGGTGCAAGCGCTGTAATGGCCTATTATGGGGTCGCTCTGATCGAGCGACTTAGTAGAGCACAGTGTGGCATGAAACCCGTTAGCGGCTCCTCAATACTGAGCCTGAAACAATGGTCCAGCCGCCGACGTGGCTCCTTCTAAAGAGGTTGAGTCCATCGAGCCAATCAGACCATGTGGCGACGTGTTAGATCAAGGCTCGAATGGCGTCATCAACGACTTGGTTTAAAACTGTGGCCGCCAATCTTTTTATTTAACTATTTCAGATGCTTAACCGCTTTGTTGTCGTCGTTGGCCGTAAGATACATCCGAGTAATCGTCGTTCAGCGG
>JABFRJ010000369.1 GCA_013141255.1 Hyphomicrobiaceae bacterium | reverse complement strand
GACGAGCGAACCGTTGAAGCGGTCTGGAAACGCATCGGTAATTTGCTTACTCACTTCAAGCCAACAGAATGCGCAAGCTATCTGCGAAACAGCGGTTACGGTTCCATGTGAACCGGAAAGACTCTAGGACGCGCATGGTGGCCGCACGGGTGGGCGATTGAAGTCTACGAACGGCGCGACCATAGGGAAGTGCTTCTTACGCGGGCAACCGCAGTACGACTCGAAGGAAATTTCGATTACTGGCCTAAAGTAGCTCCTGTGACCGAAAATCGAGTTCCGGGCTTCGGACCATGGATCGTTGGAAACCCAACTCCGCAGATCAGCCTGACCAGACTAGTGCTGGCCGAGCTCTCAGGCTTGCACATGATGAGTGATTGGCGCGCAAGCGCGAAACCTGATCCGCATCGCACATTGGACGATGCCGAGAACTATCTTCAGGATTTGGATGACGCCATTGCGAACACCGCACACAACTCTTTTGGCGGTGCTTTAAACGAAGTGGCCAACCAAACAAAAAAGAGCGGCGACATTTGGGAAGCACTGCAAACGAGGGCAGCAACGATTGCTGCGCGCATTCACGAGACCGAGAAGCGGCGTGAGGTTCGCAATAAAATCCATACCAATTTGATGGCCTTTATGCGCCCTGCGGACATCGAAGCACAATTGATTGCGTTTGTCCGCGCACTCACCGATCCTGGCGATCCGGCGCACACCTGGATACACCCTGAGGAGCTGAATCAATCGCGCAGCTATTTCAAATTCATGTCGAGCCCCTTGCCTGACCAAGTGCTTGCTTTAATTTCGTCGACAGAACATCGTTTGCCGCAATCCGCTTTGGACACGATCCGGGAATTGGGTACGGCCAGTTCCAAGAAATGATCCATCGCTGATCCGTGGCGGCTCGAATAGAAGTCGGTAGGAAAGCGGATCCGGCCAAGATATCCTAACCCGGCCAAACGCTCTAATCCCCGTTTAGAGCCAAAACCAGTCAAAACATAAGCGCCGCGAGCCAACGCTCAAGCATCGTCGTCACAAAAAGAGCGGCCCCTGCGTCGAACTGAGCTGGATTGATCTGCCGAAGCATATCCAAGCAACTCAGTGCCGCAGGGGCTGGATGATGGTGCTCACTTACGCGATCCGTCCGTTACGCTGACTTCGGATCAATCGAACACTGTTACGCATTACTCTTACTCATCAACAACTTTAAGCTACGTCACAGATCGCCATTGCTCCAGCAAAAATCGATCTTCGAACTACGTTATCCACAGATCAAAATTTGCGTGCATCGCACAAAACTCTAGCAATTTCCTCGCGCTAAAGTGATCCCAATCCACTCAACCTGTCATAAAGTTGTCAGACACACTTCTCTCCTTGACCAGCGGCATAAAAATCATTCGCACGCAAACAACCGAGTCGGAACCCCGCGCATGACCATCCAAAGTCGCGCATGCCGCAGCCTCATCATCGCACTCGTAGTCGGTCTGTTTGGCGTCGCGTTCAACCAAGCCTCAGCCCAATCCACCAAGGGTCCTCGCGTCGATCTCGAACTCATTCTTGCCGTCGATATTTCCATGTCCATGGACGTCGACGAGCAGCGCCTCCAGCGCCAAGGCTACATCGCCGCTCTCCGCGACCCCGAACTCCATCGCGCCATCGCCACAGGCCCGCTGCGCCGCATCGCCATCACCTATTTCGAATGGGCCGGACAACAACATCGCACCGTCATCGTACCGTGGACCATGATCGACAACGCCGAGAGCGCCAATCGCATCGCCGATAGCCTCGACGCAGCACCCATCTCGCGCAACCGCTTCACATCCATCAGCGGCGCCATGAATTTCGCCCACACCCTCTTCGCCAGCAGTCCCTTTGTGCCGTCTCGCCGCGTGCTCGACATTTCCGGTGATGGCCCCAACAACAACGGCGGCCCCATTCTTGAAGCCCGCGCGCCCCTGCTCCGCGACGATGTCACCATCAACGGACTGCCTATCGTCATCAAACGCGGCAACTCAACCTTCGACATCGACGATCTCGACAACTATTACCGCGAGTGCGTCATCGGCGGCCCCGGCGCGTTCGTCATACCCATCAAAGACCAAGCCGACTTCTTCATAGCCACGCGTAACAAACTACTGCGCGAGATTGCAGGATTCGATCCACCCGCACAGGTCATTCGGGCTCAACTCACAACACCGGCAAAGCCCGCTTACAACTGCCTGATCGGCGAACAACTCTGGCAGCGCTACATGGACGGCCGTTACCCCAACTAGGTTCAACCCAACAACCGAGCCAACGACCGCAAAGCCGCCGCCATTCCGCGCCAATGGCGCCGCAAATCAGCGCTACGATTATCGCGTCGCACGGTTCCCATCTTTAACCCGAATTTAACCATAGCGCGCCACTGTACCCCCATGCGTTTGTTCAGCGTCGCAGTGGCTGCCCTTTTGACCGTGCCGATCATCCTTGTCGGCTGCGGCAAATCCCCTACGTTTGTCGCCAAAGAAGAACCTTGGCGTGCCGACGTCGAGCGTGCCTGTCTAGGTCAGGTGAACCTCGCCAAGTCCCCCTTCATCACACCACGCTCCGCGCTTGGCGGTCCCAGCGTCTGTGGCGCGCTGAAACCATTCGACGTCTCGGCCACCGCCTCCGGTCGCGTGCGCATGAAACCCGCAGCCACACTCCAATGCGGCATGATCCCTGCCGTCGATCGCTGGCTTGAAGCCGAAGTCACGCCCGCCGCACGGCGCTATTTGCATGCCGAGGTCGTCGAAATCAAAGTCGCCGCCTCCTACGCTTGCCGCCCCATGAACGGCGTCTCCGGCAGCAAACTCTCCGAACACGGTCACGCCAACGCGCTCGACGTTTCGGCCTTCCATTTGAGTGACGGTCGCACAGTCACGGTCAAAGAAGGTTGGAATGGCGGCCCCGGCGAGCGCGACTTCCTCCGCACCGTCCATCGCGCCGCCTGCACGCACTTCACCACCGTGCTCGGCCCCATGGCCAACAGCTTTCACCACGACCACTTCCACATGGATTTAGCCCGCCACGGTCGCGATGGCTCAATCCGCATCTGCCAATAATTCAACGAATAAATGAGCGTAGGCACATCACTTGGCCTGCGCCATCACCCCTCGATAGCGCTGAATACTCTTTGTCAAATGCACGCGCATCGCGCGCCGCGCCTCCGCCGCATCGCCCTCAATGATCGCATCCGCGATACGGTGATGCTCCGCTAGAATTCTCTGCAGATATTCAACCGCGTTATCACCAAAGATAATCTGCGTCCGAATGCTCTGCCGAGGAATGAGCTGCTGCCCGAGGAACATCAAAAATTGCCCGAAGCGAGAATTCCCTGTCGCCGCCGCAATGGCTTGATGAAACGCAAAGTCTTCATCGATAGCCGGCTCACCACGCTTCAGCGCCGTACCCATGTCTTGCACAGCCTTGCGGATATACGTGTGATGCTTAGCCCCTGAACGCTCCGCCGCCAGTGCAGCAGCTTCTACTTCCACCGCCAACCGCAATTCCATCACTTCGAGAATAGTCTCGACCGTACTGAGTTCTTCGGGATTAATCCGGAATGGAACACGGCTCGCATCCGCCGCAACAAACGCTCCCGCCCCTTGCCGCGTCGTCACCAAGCCTTCGGTCTTCAACGCTGCAATTGCCTCCCGCACCACGGTGCGGCTGACACCCATCGCCGACATCAATTCATACTCGGTCGGCAACTTCGCGCCCGCAATAATCCGCCCGGTACTGATCTCAGCGGTGATACGTTTCACCACTTCCTCCGCCAGATTACGAACCGGCCGCACCGGCTTCAGCAACAGATCCTTGTCAGTCATCGGTGGTGGTGCTACCTATTTTATATGTCTGGTTGTCGTACAAATTCGTAGCATCTGCTCGAAAGCCATGCAAGACATTCAGCCACATACGTCACGCCAAGATCCGATCACGCCAACTGCGCAGTCTGAGACATACAATTAACGAGCCGAAAAGGCCGAAAACATCAGCACGACACCCGACTGAGGAAACAACTCGAAGAGGAACTGACATGCAACGTCGTAAATTTCTGAAACTCACCGCCGCCGGAACCACTGCTGCATTGTCCGGCCTAACCTCATCATCGGTCTTTGCGCAGGCAAAAATCGTCATCAAAGCCACCGACGTTCACCCCACCGGCTATCCCACCGTCGCCGCTGTTGAAGCGATGGGCAAAAAACTTGAGGCCGCCAGCAATGGCCGTATTTCAATTCAAATGTTCCCGTCCATGCAGTTGGGCGGCGAAAAAGAAATGATCGAGCAAGCCCAGGTCGGCGCGCTCCAAATCGCCCGCATCTCTGTCGGCCCCATGGGACCACTCGTTCCCGAGTTCAACGTCTTCAATCTTCCGTTCGTATTCCGTGACGTTGGCCACATGGAAAAGGTGATCGATGGTGAAATCGGCACCGACCTACTCAACAAATTGACCAACCATCCAACTGCTGGCCTCATCGGCCTTTGCTACATGAATGCCGGCGTGCGCAACGTCTACAACTCCAAGCGCCCTATCAAAGATCTCGCCGATCTCAAGGGCCTCAAAATCCGCATGATGGGCAACCCACTCTTCGTCGACACCATGAACTCACTCGGCGGTAACGGCGTCGCCATGGGCTTCGACCAGCTCATCAACGGCATGCAAACTGGTGTCGTTGACGGCGCCGAAAACAACGAACCGAGCTATGACAGCGGCCAGCATTACCGCTACGCCAAGTTCTATTCGAACACCGGCCACTTGATGATCCCAGAAATCCTTGTCTACTCGAAGAAATCCTTCGAGGCGTTGTCAAAGGACGATCAGGCCCTTGTTTTGAAACTCTCCAAGGAAGCGCAGAAAGAGCAGCGCGCGCTGTGGAATGCACGTGAAGCTGAAAGCCGCAAGAAGATGGTGGAAGCAGGCGCCGTCATCAACGACGTTGGCGACAAGAAAACCTTCCAAGACGCGGTCAAACCCGTTTGGGAAAAATACGGTGCAGCCCACAAGGCACTGATCGAAAAGATCCAAGCCATCAAATAATCGCCCCAGGTAATGGCTCGCAATAACAAGCGAGCCATTGCTTTTCACTTCAATTTTCCCTCCGCTCACCACGGGCTCCAATCTCATGCGCGAGACTTACTTTGCGGCGATGGATAAAATCCATCAAGCCTGCGTCTTCATTGCGGGCCTAGCAATCGTGATCATCACGATCATCATCCCCTACGGCGTCTTCACGCGCTTCGTGCTCAACAGCGCCTCATCCTGGCCCGAGCCACTCGCGATCCTAATGATGATCTGGCTCTCGTTCCTCTCAGCCATCGTCTGCTATCGTGAGCATCTGCACATTTCAGTCGGCATGTTGCCCAACGCCTTGACCGGACAATCACGCGTTGCACTTGGCATCGCAATTGAACTCGCCATGGCTGCCACTGCATTCTTTATGCTGTGGTTCGGATGGAAGCTCTGCGCCAAGACCTGGTACCAGTCCATCGCTGAATTCCCGACCATGTCGGTCGGCGTCTCGTATCTCCCGGTCCCAATCTCCGGCCTCATTACGCTGCTGTTCGTCGTCGAACGCTTCATGAAGGGCAACTGGTTCCCTGAACCGCACGAAAACGACGACGTCGCCGCCCAAACCATTTCCTCCGAATAACTCACCCCGGACATCACGCGCCATGGATGCTCTCGTTCTCATCGGCACCTTCACCGTCGCTTGCCTTGTTGGCATGCCGGTCGCTTACGCCCTCGGCTTCGCCGCCATCTGCGCCGCATTGTGGATGGGCATTCCGCTGGAAGCCATCGCGCTCAAAACCTCAGACGGCATGGACGACTTCCCGCTCCTCGCCGTACCATTCTTCATTCTCGCCGGCGCCATCATGGGCGAAGGCGGCATGGCCGAGCGCATCATCAATCTCGCAAAAATCTTCGTCGGCTTCATTCGCGGCGGCTTGGCGCTCGTCAACATCCTCGCCTCCACCATGTTCGGCTGCATTTCCGGATCGTCGGTCGCCGATACCGCATCGATAGGCTCGGTGATGATCCCGCAGATGATCAAAGCCGGCTATCCCCGCCTCTTCGCCGTCAACGTCACCGTTTCAGGTTCATTGCAGCCACTATTGATCCCACCCTCGCACAACATGGTGATCTACTCACTCGCAGCCGGCGGCACTGTATCGGTGGCGCATCTTTTCATCGGCGGCATTATTCCGGGCCTACTTCTCGGCGCCTCACTGATGGGCCTCATTTTGCATTACGCCTACAAACACAATCTACCCAAGGGCGAACACATCGCCTTCCCACAGGCCGTTAAAATCGCCATCGACAGCATCTGGGGCCTCGTCACTGTTGTCATCATCATGGGTGGAATATTATCGGGCGTCTTCACCCCAACCGAGAGTGCAGCCGTCGCCTGTGTCTGGGCCTTCTTCGTCACCATGTTCATCTACCGCAGCTACAAGTGGAGTGAACTGCCGATACTCGTTGCTCGCGTCGTGCGCACAGTCGGCATGGTCATGATCATGATCGGCTTCTCAGTCGCTTTCGGTTACATGATGGCGCTGATGCGCATTCCAGCGCTCGCCGCAGACATGTTTGTGGCGATCTCTTCCGACAAGTATACCTTCCTCCTTTACGTCAACATACTGCTCTTAATCCTTGGCACGTTTATGGATTTGGCACCGATGCTGCTCATCTGTACACCGGTCTTCATGCCAGTCATTCAAAAATTCGGCATCGACCCCGTGCACTTCGGCATCATCATGATCTTCAATCTAGGCATCGGCCTGCTCACCCCGCCTGTAGGACCAACACTCGCCGTCGGCTGCGCCATAGGAAAGGTCTCGATGGAGGCAGTCTCCCGTTCCATCATGATGTTCTACATTCCCATGTTGATTGTGCTTGCACTCGTCACCTACATTCCAGCGCTAACGCTCTGGCTCCCGAGCGTCCTGCTCGGTAAGTAAGCCCGCACACTGGCCAACAAAAAAGCGCACCATTGGGTGCGCTTTTTTTATGCAGAGTAAGGCTCGATATTATCGGGGCCGCTCCATACCCGCATGCTGCGCAATCAAATCCAACGCACGCTCAACCTTGTGGCTCTTAAAACTATCCGAGATGCCGCGCACCACAAGAATAGGCCCCGCCAACGGTCCAAACTTCTCAATCGCTTTAGTCCGGGCATCATCACGAGTTGAATCACTCACCCGATAAACGTCGCCCGTAAATTCAAGCCCACGCGCGCCATAGACAATATTGGCAATCTCACCGTCCACGACATAATTCGTAACCAAGAATTTTGCGCCCGCTGAAAGCTTACCCGCAGCAATCGGATTGACGACAATAGCCCGCACATTCAATTCAGACGCCGCATACGCACACGCCCCGCCCCCGAGACTATGTCCCACACACTCCGTCGTAAACCCGCGCATCTGATAGCGTTGCATCACCGACCGAATATACGTCTTGGCCAAGAAGAACTGCTGCGGCATCTGCGATTTTATCAGCGCATCCCAAAGGTCCGCTTGTAAAAAGTCTCGCCGCAAATCTTGCGAGCCCGCCACTGCCACAACAATCGTGCGTGTATTTTCATTAATATAAGCGTTAGCCTCAAAACCCGCAGCTTGTGATGCCGCGAGCTCTGGCCCCGACAGTGCATCCCTCGCCCGCTCAAGCACGCGCCAATCAGTCCTAAGATCAAACACCGACTGCCCCGACATACGGACCTCATCGTAAGTTCGGTTCGAGAGCTCAAGCTTCACCAGATCACTGCGCGCCTGCGCGCGTTCCGCCGCCTGCACCAACGCTTGGCTTGCATCAGGCGTCACCGGAACGACAACCGGCAACCCCGCATCAGGTCGACCAATGGGCAACGAGGCCACTGCGCCGGTGACAATCTCGTGGCCCTTCGTTGCAGCCGTCGCTGTATCAGCAGCCTCTGGCTTAACCGTTGCCGCCGTCGCGTGCTGGGATGGCACCACCACCACTCCCGTATCAATCGGCGGAGCAGTCACAGGCGGCATCTGCGTGACCGGAGCAACTGCACCCGATCCTTCCACAATCACACCGTTTTCGACCGGCACGACCATCGGTTGCGCCGATACCATACGCACCGGCACCACGACAGGCTTCGTTCCACGCGCTATTATCTTGGCAGAACCAACGGTTCGCACGCGTCTCGCTGCTTCCGGCTCCTTGTCGATCAACCGACCAATATAATCAAACAACCAAGTAGCATCAGTCGTATCGCGTGTATCGATCTTCCGCCGAGCCGCTACAACACGTCGAGACTTCACGCGCGGCATCGCCTTTGCCGTCAACAATTCATCGGTCGGCACGTAGTGCCCTTGCACGACAACAGCAGACGACGCTGGTGACGATGAATCTCCCAGTGCTCGGCCAAAACTCCCAACCAAAACAATCACGCTAAATCCGATAACCGCCACCGACGGCACCCAAAGGCGCGTCGCTGCAGATTGCCGAACCAGGTCCAGATAAACACTGGCGATCACGCGTTCCACTCCCAAAACATCTCAAAAAGCCGCGAACAGCGGCCAGGGGCAAAACGCGCAACAACAACTCAGCTCCCGAATCGAAGAGACCCTAGCAAGGCTCA
>JABFRJ010000338.1 GCA_013141255.1 Hyphomicrobiaceae bacterium | reverse complement strand
CGCAGCTCCATCCCAGGCGTACTGCGCGGTCAAGTCAACCTGCACCCCCGACGTCGCGCTACGGTAAGAAACAAAATCAAAACCCGCGCCCCCATTGAGATAGTCATTGCCTGCGTCGCCTTGCAGGTTGTCTTCGCCTGCACCACCGTTCAATGTATCATTGCCCGTGTTGCCGACGAGTAAGTTATTGCCGCCATTACCTGTCAGCGTATCAGCATAGATTGAGCCATTGATGTGTTCGATACCGACCAGCGTATCAATCCCTTGACCACCAGTATTTTGTGGCCCCGCGATCAGCAACGATACGGTCACCCCAGCAACCGAACCATTGTAATCCTCATAATCAGCCGTATCGACGCCATCGCCACCATTTATGATGTCGTCGCCCATACCCCCACCGAGTAGATCATTGCCGACCCCGCCCAACAGCGTGTCATCACCAAGGTTTCCATACAAGCGATCATCGCCAGCAAGGCCCGACAACGTGTCATTGCCGAGATCACCGTCAATATAGTTCGCGTTACCGTTGCCGGTGATATTGTCGTTGAAGTTAGACCCTAACACATGCTGAATATTGGTCAGCGTGTCAGTGCCCATCGCCCCCGTCGCGGTGCCAGCCGTTAGGTCGATGCTTTCGGCTCCAAGCGCCTGCTTATAGCTCAAAGGAACAAACAGCCCAGTCGAGGTCGGACCAACAATCGTATCGTTGCCCGTGCCGCCATCGATTTCGTAGACGTAATTCGAGCTAACCTGGGTCACCGTGTTGTTGCCGGCGACCAAATAATGATACCAGCCACGATCACCGCCAATAGCAGCAGCAGCCACACCAAGCGCCATCGGCATGCCAGTTGTCACAGTCTGTAACAACACGCCATTAGCGCCATAATGCTTCATCGCGGTGACAGTGCCGTTGTTCGTGAACGACGAGAACCCGCTACCTTCGAACACGACGGACGTACCGTTCTGAGCGTAAATGCGCAGACTATTGGGTGACTCATACTCCGCCACGTCAGCGGCAGTTGCCCCCCATCCCAAGACCTGCGCACGCAAACTCGCCGCTGGTGCAAAAAAATTATTGAACGATGCACCCGACAGCGCCGTCGTGAACGCCACCGTTTGTACGATCTCACCGTTTTTAATCAATGCTGCGCCCGCTATCGAGCCCCCGGTCAAAAACCCAGTTACGGCATCATAGGTGAAACCCGTACCAGTCAGTCGCACCTGCGAACCGCCAAAATCATTACTGCTCAAAACGTACTCGGTTGCTGTTTTGCTAACAGCAGATTGCAAGCCAAGGATCGACCAAGACATAACGTGTGTCCAAAATAAATGAGGGAGGGAGACGTGCGCGGAATATAGGGACAGACACTGCTTGGTCGAGACCCGCCACAGAAAGTAGTTAATCCGTGTTCCAATTTCACTGGCCTAGTAAAAAACCACGCAATCAACTGATGCTGAACCTGTTTCAAGCGTACGAAATTTGGACACGCTCAGAAAACGAGATCCGTTCCAAGGAAAAACTCTCGCCGCATTGAACAAACACTTATGTGACAATCAAGCGTCGGACCGCGATTGCTGCAACGACTGACCAAAAGGGAAGCCGACCGCCGAGACCATGCTGGCCCAATCAATGTCGCCTTATGGCTGTCTGCCCTCCGATCACAGGATAATCCGCAGACTTCAGATTACAGACCTGCGCCTGCTCCAAAGCCAATACCTGGTGGCAATGACCCATTCTGCGACGGACGTGCTGGCGCAGATGAAGAGCGCTGTGGAGACGCTGATGAGTTCGATCGTCCTGCGCCGCCTCCCCCACTGCTGCCACCTGTTGTACTACTTGCTGAGGCTGGGGATCCGCCCGTCGATGACGACGGACGGGCAAGTGACGGTGTTGGGCCGACCTGGGGAACAAACGCAAAGCTCTCATTGAGAGCCGCTTCCTCCCACGGTATTTGCTGATTCTTTGTCTCTTGCATCACTGAACGTCGGATGCGGATCATTAACTCCTGGATTTGAATTCCTGGAGTAGCGATGTGCTGCAAAAGTGCCTTAGTGAATGGACTGTTTCGGCCTGTTCCATCATCCGCCACGTTGTCCAACTGTGTAGCATAGGCACGAAACACACCTGCAGAATGCGGGCTCGGCTTTATACTCAATGACGCGGTGCCGCGAACAATTGGGATCGAACGGCTCGATGCTGAGACAAGTTGCAAACCAAGCACATCCTTTGTTGCACTCGTTCGGCAAGCGTCAAGGAACACAATCCCAAGCTTAGCAGCACGGAGCGGCTCCAGCAATTTTGCGTATCCAACAAGGTGATCGTCGAGTGAGCTTCCGCCTTGATCGGTCGCATCAGGTAACCGCAAGATCTGCGGCACATCGACAGGCAACAAATAGCTTTCACCGTTCACAGTGACGCCATGGCCCGCATAAAAAACCAGCGCGATATCTTTATCTGTAATACGTCCCGCAAAGTCTAATATTCGGGCCTGCATAATGGCGTGCTCGACATCCATTGCGACAACGACTTCAAACTTTAGCGCCCGCAACTTTGCTGCAATATCGGTCGCGTCATTGGTTGGATTCTTTAAAGGAGAGATATTCTGATAGTTGGAGTTCCCGATCACAAGAGCAAGTCGCTTCTGAGCAATTGCATGGCTCATGGGCAACATCAAAGTTCCGACCGCAACGCCTACGATCGATACTGCCGCGACGAACAATCTTCGTAGAAGTATTTTCATGACGCTCCCCTGATACCAGAAGCAAATATTATACATTGACCAAACCAATTACCGCAGCTACCAGTCATGTGATAAAAAACAGTCTCATTATCGCACTCTACCTATTGCAATGCAAGTCAGTGCCCCTTGACACCGCAGGATTGATTTCAGTTTCGACTCTAAGTCGCCTGATCACGCATTACATTGTTAGAAGTTGTGCTTGTTTGACAGTTTACTTGGGCTGTCTTGTTCCCTCATTGCAGACCACGATCCAGGTTTTAGTTACATGATGCCTGCTCTAAGGACCTTTATCAGTGCCTTGAAAACTCCGTGGCCGCCCGATGCCGCTCGCATTTTTCTATCGGCCTCACTCAAGTACGTCCTACTCAAAAATCGGCCTATATTTTCACCATCGGACCATTAGAATGCAACCCAATAACGCTCCAATTTAACATCGCACAGCAACAGCAATTGAAGACTCAGAAAGGCGGCAACCTAGCAGTAAGATTAGGCCTGACTAAGTTTTGGACGCATGACGTGCGTCACCGACTACCACACATCTGCGCCCGCGTTCGGCATCAGCAGACCTTGACGACCTTGTTTTGTTGCGGAGACACTGCGCGTTGACTTGTGGTTTTCAAGTTGGTTAGGGAGTATTGTGCATGACAGCGTCTCTAGGTTGGTTTCTAAGGCTCGCTCTCGTCGCCACTTTGATGGTCGCATTTTCTGATCGACCGGCCTTCAGTCAGAACTCCGACTGGAAACTTATCGAACGCGTCAATATAGCGCCCGGCAAGGGCAGCGTTTTCATAGATTTTGCAAAAACCTCACGACGGGTTCTATCAACACGCATTCATGTGGTGAGTGGAGTGCTTCGGTTGAAGCGCGTCACAATAAATTATGCTAACGGCCAACAGTTCTTTGACGACAGAGGCCATGAACTCAAAGCAGGCATGACGTCGGTTTCACTGGACGAGCTCGAGCGACCCCGCGCAATACTCTCTATGGTCCTGCAGATTCCGGCTGGGAATAGTCCGTCTGACGGGATCAGCATTGATATTCAGGGCCAAAACCAGGAAACACCGGCACCGACGGCCGCTGATGACGGGCGCAAGAGTGCAAGTCGTGGACAGAAGTCGGACGCCCAGCTGGTTAAGAAGTTTGTTGAGATGGGTGTGTTCTATGGAACCAATCGGCGACGTGAAGCTGATCGGAGCAAGAATGACCGTAAACTTGCCGCGTTCAGTGGCGAAGTCGGTCAGGGGTTAACACTCGGCCAAGCTGTTGTGACAGTTCCGATTGAACGTCAACGCGGGACAATCCCGCGCCCGGAAACAGATCTCATTCTCGCGCGAATTGCATTTCGCGATGAAGACCCAAATCGTGATTTCACACTGGCGTCTGTTGATGTCCTCGATGCAACTAGGTTCACTGAGCTTGCTACACGGCAAATGGCTAAGGCTCATCGATTCAAGGACCAAGCGTTAGTGTTCGTTCATGGGTACAATACCAGTTTTGACGACGCTGTTTTTAGAACGGCACAAATAGCATACGATATTGGCTTTGATGGTTTGGCTATCTCGTTTAGTTGGCCGTCAAGAGGTGGAATGTGGGATTACCGACACGACATCGACACTGCAAAAACCGGTCGAGACGCGCTTCGCGAGTTGCTTGAGACGGTCTCTCAAAAGGTCGGTGTGAAGGCAATCAATCTCATTGCGCACAGTATGGGCAGTGACCCAACCGGCGAGCTTTTGCGTCAACTGAGCGAAATCAAACGTGGCGGCGGATCTAATGCTGACCTGAAGTTGAACGAAGTTGTGTTTGCAGCACCGGATGTTAGTCGAACGGTATTTGAGCAGTTTGCCCGCCATTTTACAGGCATCGCGCGCGGCATCACACTTTATGCGTCGCGCAATGACAGGGCGCTTCAAGCATCAAGGCGTTTTGCTAGTGGCATGTTGAGGGCTGGCGACGTGCCCAAAGACGGAATCATTCTCGCAAATGGCATTGAGAGCATTGATGTTAGCGAGGCTAGCACCAGCTTTTTCAGTCTCAATCATACTGTCTTCGCAGAACGCGAACATCTAATCGAGGACTTACGTCTACTCTTATCTCGGAGTGTGCACCCGCCAAGCGAACGGTTCGCCGTTTATCGCACCGAAGGCAAACCACCGAACCAGTGGTGGCTTTATCGTCGGAACTGATATTCGCAATTAGCGCTTCACCGATCAGAAACAGCTCTAGCCAAGCGCTTGAACTGACTTGGCGATCGTCGGCGAATTATGATCATCAAACCGCGCCATTGACCTTGGCATGACGCACGTTCCGCTGCCACATGCAGATCCGCGGCAAATTGGCAACAAGCAGGAACAAAACATCGTCCACAGCGTTGCGGCATCCACTCAGCCCGTTGCGGCCACAATCGACAAGGTGTTAGTGTTAATTATTGATAGACTTGCGGGGTGTGTTATGCGTGTGCGTCATTTATTATCTAGATTTACGTCTCTCGGACTAGGTTTGGCTTTGCTATTTACTGCTGATGCTGCGCGGGCGCAGTCGCAGTTCTCCGCTGTCACGAGCCAAGCAACGGGTGTGTCCGCTCAGGGCAATATCGAAGCCTTTCAGAACGATATGATCGAGGCGGTTGGTATTGGCCCTGCCGGATCGGGAGCTACAAGGACTTTAGGCCCGGCTGCCGTTGGCGGCGTTCGATTGAGGTCCACGTCTCATTCCGGTTTTACTTCGACACCAGCACTATTCCCGCCCGCGACCGTGACTTACGGAGCCGATATCCGAGAAAGCACCGTTTATGCTGCTGCCTCGATGCCAGTGCCAAACACTATGATGGGGGGGCGGATGCGATTTGGCGTCATGCTCGGTAAGACATTTATGGACATCGAAGCAAAACCGAATTCGCAGTTATTACTCCCACTCAAAGGCCAAATTGGATCTGCAAAAGTTGACAATACGATCTTGGGAGCAAGCGTGGTGTGGTCAGGCGCACCGGGTTACATTTCTGCTGCCGGAATCTTTACGTTCGGCGAGACCGATATGACCGACAAATTTGCCTGCTGCGTTGGCGACAAGTACAAAGAAAAGCACAGCGGCTTCACAGGCTCACTAACAGCAGGGCGTGTCTTCCCACTCACGACCGATGCCAACGGCTTACGCCTCGATCTACGTGGATCGCTCGGTTATACGAATACAAAGGGTGATCCATTCGACGTTTCCAATGGCGCACCGATCGCCTTCTACGATTCATTCAACTATTCGACGGCATGGGTTTCGTTTGCGCCAATGCTTTTTGCTGATATCGCCACGTCAGGCGGTCGTGTCCGGCCGTACGTTCAGGCATCGCTCAAACACTTGTTCAATCACAGCAATCGGTCCCAATTTTCCGGACCACTAATATTGGATCCTGGAACCGATTATACTGAAGGTAACCGTGTCGTGACGGTCGAAGCTGGTCTCAATGCAAGTTTTGGCAATTGGTCACTCGGCGCGTCGATCTATCGAGAAAACTCAGCGAACTACGGGACCACTGGAGGAAAGATCGGGGCCACCTATAATTTCAACTAGCTGCTAAACTTGGCGGGTTGCTTGGACGTAGAAATTGACTCATCGCAAGCTGCCGCAACAGCTAGAGGGTGGAGCAGGAGACTTTGGTCCCCAAGCAGTTCGGGCTCAAAATGAAGGAGTAGCCGGTGCCTCGGCTACTCCGAAAATATACAAGGCTGAAGTCATCAACGATATTGAGCACGCGCAATTCTCGCATGTGTTCCAGCCAATCCAACATGAAATACTTCGACCAGCCCCTGCTGCGATTATCGGGGGCGACTGTTCGTAAGGCATGGCCCGTCGTAAGGCATCGCCCGCTTCACTCGCCTTTTGCGCTTGCTCCACCGGTAGCGTTCCAACTCACGGCAGATCTGGAGCACGCACTTGTGGTTCCAATCTTGGCCTTTGGCGTTCCGTCGCTTCAGCAAGTGACCTGCCCCTGCAGAACTCCTCCAGTTTGAGCTAGAGTCCGAACCTCTTGGGGACGGACTATGAAGCGATCACGGTTTACGGAAGAGCAGATTATTGGGATATTGCGGGAGGGCGAGGCGGGTGCGAAGACGGCAGATCTCTGCCGCCGGCACGGCATCTCAGCAGCGACTTTCTACAATTGGAAAGCCAAGTTTGGCGGCATGGACGTGTCGGAAGCCAAGCGGCTTCGTGCCCTTGAGGACGAGAACACCAAATTGAAGCGGTTGCTGGCGGACGCGATGCTGGACCAAGCGGCTCTGAAGGAGCTGCTTTCAAAAAAATGGTAGGGCCCGTCGCTGAGCGCGAGGCAGTCGCGCATCTGGGCGCAGTGTTGGGGCTCTCAGAACGCCGGGCCTGCCGGGTCATCAAGGCTGATCGGACAAGCATGCGGTACCGGACGCGGCGTCCGGATGATGCGTCTCTGCGATCGCGTCTCCGAGCGTTGGCGCAAGAGCGTCGCCGATTTGGCTATCGGCGCCTGTTCATTCTGCTCAGACGCGAGGGCGAGGCATCTGGCCAGAACCGGATTTACCGGCTCTACCGCGAGGAAGGCTTGAGCGTTCGGCGACGCAAGGCCCGCCGACGTGCGGTCGGGACACGTGCTCCGATCCTGATCGCACCGCGCGCGAACGCCCGCTGGAGCCTCGACTTCGTGCATGACCAGTTTGCCAACGGACGCCGCTTTCGGGTTCTCAATATCGTCGATGACGTAACGCGCGAATGTCTGGCGGCGATCCCTGACACGTCGATTTCGGGGGCTCGCGTGGCGCGCGAACTGACGGCGCTGATTGGACTGCGTGGCAAGCCCGGCATGATCGTCTCAGACAACGGCACGGAGTTCACATCGAACGCCATCTTGACGTGGTCAGCGGCGTACAGGATCGACTGGCATTACATCGCGCCCGGAAAGCCGATGCAGAACGCCTATGTCGAGAGCTTCAATGGCCGCATGCGCGACGAGCTTCTGAATGAAAGCTTGTTCTTCGGGCTCGACCACGCTCGCGAAGAGCTGGCGACTTGGGTCGATGATTACAACACCGAGCGGCCCCATTCGGCCCTCGGATACACGACACCAGCGGCATTCGCTGCTGGTCTAACCATCGCAACAGACCAACGCGCCGAGCCCTGCCAGGGCTCCCCGATCAGGCCTGTTGTGGTAACGACGACAGACACGGTATCAACCTCGGAGACTCCAGTTCAGCCCGGATGAAAGATCAGGGGCAGGTCAGCTGTGCCGAGGCCAACACAAAGGCGCACTCCAAAAACTCCCATTAGACTTTGAACTCTACGATCGAGCAAAATTAGATCTGCTGAAAAACACATTTACTGTCGGGAAAGAGCGAGCATATGACCAAGTCAAAAATTTTGCTCTAAACCTCAAACAGACAGAAATTGGCTGCGATCAGCGTTCACGATTCTGCAAAGCCGCTGTGCAAGTGCATCCGGGCCTAGTGGCTGTTTGGACTGTTTGGACCAGCGAAGATAACAAAGTAACGGCATCCGATATGGCCGCCAGACAAGGGGTTGCGATTGTGCAATTCGTGACCCGTGCAATCGGCACAACAGAGGATGTTTCCTACGCCTCAGAAAATTAGGCGTCATTAGGAACAGTCTCACTTCAATCCAACTGCTGCACCAGCGTGAACGCGCCGCGCAATTCGTTGAGATTATAACCGACTGCTTTGTCATCCGGGTAATACTGCGAAATCTCGCCTTTGACGTCCAGTGCGACCGCTGGCCCGTGACATGCCATGCACACGTCCCCCATCATGATCGGACGCATGTAGCGAAAGATGCTTTGACCTTCCTTGGTTTGTGTCACCTCAAACAACTCAATTTTCTTGGGATCCGCGCCGCCGGTAATCTGCTTCTGAAAATTCTCAAGTCCCGCTTGCTCCCAAACGTCGGGCGTATTGTCGGGATTGCGCACCTT
>JABFRJ010000509.1 GCA_013141255.1 Hyphomicrobiaceae bacterium | reverse complement strand
AGCCGACCATCGCCTCGGTATCATTGGTGCCGTAACCTTGGATGACAATCGCGCCATCATCCTTCCATTTTTTGTAAAGCTGGATGGACCGCTGGGTTTGATAGCTATAGTCCACCGAGTCAGCTTCCAGCATCTTGCCGTTGATGCCACCGTTGGCGTTGATCCATGCGACAGCGTCGACTTTGCCCGGGCCTGAGAATTTACCCGTGCCAGAAGTTGGGCCAGTGAGATCGAGCAAATTGCCGATTTTGATTTTTTGCTGGGCCAGCGCCGGCGTCGCGCCAATCGCGACAGCGGCAGCCAAGACGGCGGCCAGTTTTGTCCTGCGTGTCATATCGTGTCCTCCTGTTGTAGTATCTTTGCTCAGTAAGAGAATGGATAAAGCTTCCAGTAAGCCTTGATTTTGCGCCAGCGAGCGGCAAGGCCATCCGGCTCGAAGACGAGAAAGAGAACGATAGCGAGTCCAATCGCCATCTCTTTCATGTAGGCAAGTCCCTCGGTAAATGCAGCACCTTGCCCAATCCCAAGCGTTTGCACCAACCGAACAACGCTCTGCATCACTTCCGGCAAGCAGATGATGAAGATAGCGCCTAGAATGCTACCCATGATGCTCCCAAGCCCGCCGATGATGACCATGGCGAGAAAGTTGATCGAGAGCAGAAGATCGAAGGCTTCACTGGATACAAAGCCCGTATAGTGCGCCATCAATGCGCCACCAACACCTGCATAAAGCGATGAAATCCCGAACGCCAGAATGCGATAGTACGTGAGGTTGATCCCCATGATTTCAGCCGAGAGATAGTGGTCGCGAACCGCAACCATCGCACGACCGTCGCGCGTGCGCATGAGATTGGCCGCAAACAGATACATGATGATCAGATGCGCCAGGACGACCAAAAAATATTTGCGGTCACCAGACAATGAAATTCCAAAGATCGAATATGCTTCAGCACTCGCACCGGACGCGCCGCCCGTGAACCATTGTGCTCGACCAAAGAAATCCTGCAGCACAAACTGCGACGCCAGTGTGGCAATGGCAAGATACAAACCCTTAAGACGCGCAGCCGGCAGCCCTACGATAATGCCAAGCATTGCCGTCAGCAGGCCAGCCAAGGGGATTGCGAGTGCCACCGGAACCCCGAGTTTGCCGGAGAGATAAGCCGAAGCAAAACCACCGAACCCGAAGAAAGCTGCGTGCCCTAGTGAGATTTGACCCGTAAAGCCGACGAGAATATTGAGACCAAGCGCGGCGATGGCGTAGATCGCAATTTGAATGATGAGGGCGAGCCAATAGGACGACACCAAGGTCACGCCAGCAAACTGCAGCGGCAGAATACACAACACCAACAGGCCCAAGAGCAACATCCTCCACGACCCACGCGTCGGGAAAATGGTGCGGTCCGCCGCGTAACTGGTTCGGAAATCGCCCGCAGGGCGCATGGAGCCAGCCATCTTTAAACTCGCTCAATGGTTTTGGTGCCGAACAGGCCATAAGGCTTGATCAACAAAATAATCAGCATCGCGTAGAACGGAGCGATCGTGATCAGATTGCCGATATGCAGGTATTCACTATCGACAAATTGCGCCAAGCCTTCGAGCAGGCCAATGATCAGGCCGCCAAGCACACCACCGACGATACTCTCAAGACCGCCCACGATGACCGCCGGAAACACTTTCACACCAACGGTTGCCACCGACGCCGATACGCCCGACACCAGTCCAACAACCACGCCCGCCAGTGCCGACACAACCGACGAAATCGCCCACGCAACAGCAAACACCTGCTTCACCGACACGCCCATACTTTGCGCCGCCTGTTGGTCAAAGGCGGTAGCACGCATAGCAAGCCCAAGGCGCGAGTACTTAAAGAACCATGCAAAACCCGCCATAATCACGAACGAAATTGCAAGGCTCATCAAATACGCACTTTCAACATTGAGCCCAAGAATTTGCACAGACTTGGTCGCAAACACTTGCGGAAACGGTTGCACGAAGACGCCGAACATCCATTTCAGCAGCGCCTGGAAGAAGATGGAAAGCCCGATCGTCACCATAACAATCGAGATCACCGGCTCGCCGATCAGCGGTCTGAGCACGATCATTTGCACGAGTACACCGAGCAGCGCCATGAACACGAGGCAAACCGGAAACGCCAACCAAAACGGTAATTGCATCGACGTTACCAACCACCAGCACGCCCAAGCGCCGATCAGCACGAACTCACCCTGAGCGAAGTTCACAACCTGGCTGGCCTTGTAGATCAACACGAAGCACATTGCGACGACGCCATAAAGCGCGCCGACAATAAGCCCGTTGACGAGCAATTGCACGAGAAGGGTCGTATTCATGCTGTCCGTTTCTCCCCAGGCACTGCAGTACTTGATGTTGTATCAAGCGTGGCAATCGGCATCGTCGTTCGGATGCGCTGTCGGCTGCCGTCCTGGAAACCAATCTCTGTATCGATTTTCACGTCAGCAGCGCCGTCATAGATCGCTTCTATGATCGATCCGTACTTCTCCGCTATGACCCCGCGCCGAACCTTGCGGGTGCGCGTTAGCTCGCCATCATCAGCATCAAGTTCCTTGTGCAGCAGTGCAAATTTCCGGATGCGTTGCGCTGGAATCAAGGTTGCATTGATCCGCGCCACTTCGCCTGAAATCAGATTGTACATCTCGCGCCGGGCTGCCAAGTCGGAGTATGTCGTAAAGGACATGCGCTGCTGTTCAGCCCATTTCGACGCAATGGCAAACCGAATGCAAATCAGTGCCGCCGGATACGCTCTCCCATCACCCAGGATCACCGCTTCGCTAATGTAAGGTGAGAATTTGAGTTTGTTCTCGATATACTGCGGCGCAAACCGCTCCCCCGCCGTAGTTTGTGCCAGATCTTTCATCCGGTCGATCACGACCAGCTGACCCGACGGTTTAAAATATCCCGCGTCTCCTGTGTGCATCCAGCCATCACGAAGATCGGCGCGCGTCGCCTCCTCGTTCTTGTAATAGCCGCGAAACATATACGGATGCCGACTCACGATCTCGCCGACACCATTCGCGTCAGCATTATCGATCCGGATCGCATACTCAGGCGCCAAGCCTTGGCCAACACCATCGAAATCGCGGTCACCATGCCGCTGCGTCGCGTAAATACCGCCAAGCTCTGTTTGTCCATAAAGCTGCAACATCGGTACGCCGAGCGCCATGAAGAACTTAAACGTATCCGGCCCCATCGCCGCGCCGCCCGTACTAGCGAAACGAAGTCTTCTAAATCCTAACCGATCACTCAATGCGCGCATCACCAGGGACGTTGCCAGCGAACTGCGGCCACCTGCATCAACAGCCGCAAGGGCTCGCGTGATTCCGAACTCAAACGCCTTCTGCTTGAAGCGCGAAGCATCCATCATTTGCGCTCGAACATTCGCAGCAATCTGCTCCCAAACCCGCGGCGCTAAGAACATAAACGTCGGCGCAATCTCCCGCACGTCTGCCATCATAGTCGACGGATGCTCTACAAAATTGATCTTGTGGCGCGCAATGATGGGCTGGAATAAACCCATGAATTGCTCTCCAACCCACCCCATCGGCAGCATCGAGACGTATTCGTCATCAGGACCTATATCAATTATCTTAACGTAGTTGGCTACGTGCTGGATGAATTCCCCACCCGCAAGTGTCACCAACTTAGGGTTAGACGTCGTTCCCGACGTTGAGCAAAGTACAGCCACGTCATCTGCGTGGGTCGCATCGACCAGAGTGTCGTAATGCTGCGGGTCTTGTGCCGCGATCGTTGTTGCAGTCTGAAACAACGCATCGCGATGCAGCAGGCGAGGGTCGTCGTATTTGCGCATTCCTCGCGGTTCGCAATACACAATCGCCTTTATCGACGGCGCGTTCTCGGCCACGCGCAGGATTTTATCGACCTGCTCTTCGTTTTCGCAAACCACCACCTTCGTCTCGGCAAATTGCAGCAGGTACGCGATCTCCGTATCGAGCGCGTCCTGATAGAGCCCGAGGCTCATGGCGCGCAGCCCGTGCGCCGCGACAGCAGCCGCGATCCAATCAGGTCGACTATCGCTGATTATCGCCACGGTATCACCGCGACCTACGCCTAACTGCTCAAGACCAAGTGTCCAGAGTTTGACGCGCTCGTTCACGTCCACCCACGTATATGTGCGCCAGCGTCCTAGCTCTTTCTCGCGCTGAGCAATATCTGCGCCATGATTACGCGCATTGTAACGCACAAGTTTTGGTAGAGAGGCATTGTCCGCAACATGCGCTAACCGATCAATACTCATCTAACGGCCTCCGCGCTCGGCTCTGCAGTCGGCATCACACCATGATCTTGACCGAGATAGGCGCGTTTCACATCCTCATTAGCTTTGATGTCGTCGGGTATGCCCTCGGCGATCTTTCGTCCGAAATCGAGCACCATCAGACGATGCGACAGATCCATCACCACGCCCATATCGTGCTCAATCATAACGACCGTCATGCCCATCTCTTCATTGAGATCAACAATAAACCGCGCCATGTCCTCTTTCTCCTCGAGGTTCATGCCAGCCATCGGTTCATCTAACAGGATCAATTCAGGCTTGAGCGCAATCGCGCGTGCGAGCTCGACACGCTTGCGCAACCCGTACGAGAGTGTGCCCGCGTGTTCGTTGCGGATGTGCTGAATTTCGAGGAAATCGATAATCTCTTCGACGGCCGCCCGATGCTGGACTTCTTCCTGTTGTGCTCCACCAATCCAGTACAGCATCCCGCGCGCCACGCCTGTTTTCAGAAGATGGTGACGACCAATAAGAATATTGTCGAGCACGCTCATTCCAGAGAACAGTGCGAGATTTTGAAATGTGCGTCCAATGCCGAGATCGGCGCGCTTGCGTGGACCTAGTCCAGTAATGTCCTTACCGTGGTGGCGGATGCGACCAGAGGTTGGGCGATAGCGACCTGAGATGCAATTAAGTGTCGACGTCTTTCCAGCGCCGTTGGGTCCAATGATGGAAAACAACTCGCCTGGATATACACTGCAACTCACATCCGTCATGGCGCGCACGCCACCAAATCTGAGACTTACATTGTCGAGTTCCAAGATCGGAGCTTTACCTACCGTCGTCATAGCTCTGCAGCTCCTGAAAGAGCCGTCGGCGCAACGATGTAGTTATATTGAGCACTCTTATGCGCACGATACATGTCGATCATTTTTTTACCCATCCCGCCGTGCTGTTGCCCGGTTCTGTCGGACGGTTCTCCCTTTTATGAAGCGCCATTCTTTCTCACTGCTTCTGATATTGCAATGCCATTCGCCCCACTTTCTCGCGTGCGATGACAAGTTTCATAATTTGTGCTGTCCCATCGCCGATCTCGAGTCCCATCACATCACGCATGCGTTGTTGGTGGGGCAAATCCATTGACCAACCGTAGTGGCCGTGCGTTAGCAGGCATTGATGCGTAACGTCGACGGCCGTTTTGGGACCTAGCCACTTACACATGGCAGCTTCCGACGTGTGCGGTGTGCCCGCGTCCTTGAGGCGCAGTGTATGATTGGCAAGTTGGCGCAGCGCTGCAATCATCGTCTCAGCTTCGGCAAGCGGAAACGTGACACCTTGAAATTGCGCCAAGGGTGTATCGAAAGCCTTACGCTCGCAAATATAGCGCCACGTCTCATCCAGCGACGCTTGCGCAGCGCCCGCGCATTGCAGCCCAATAAGTGCCCGACTGTAATCGAAGCCCTGCATGACTTGGGCAAACCCTTTGCCTTCGTCCGCGAGCCGATTGGCGACAGGAATTTCTGCGCCGTCAAAGAAGATTGAGCCGCGTCCAATCGCTTTGCTCCCCAGGTCGTTGAAGCGTGTCGTGGTGACACCCTTTGTGTCCATCGGCACAAGGAACGCTGACACGCCCTTGGCTCCATCTTCCGGTTTGCCTGTACGCGCAAAAACTATGGTCGCATCAGCCTGATCAGCCATGCTGATTGATGATTTCTCTCCATTCAAAACGTAACGGTCGCCGATACGTTTCGCTGATAGCATCAGATTGCCCGCATCCGATCCGCCACGCGGCTCCGTCAATGCCACAGCAACGACCGCATCGCCCGCCACGATCCGCGAGATCCACATTTTTGCCAGTTCAGGCGCAGCATGATGCGCTAGAATTGTTCCTTGCAGCGAGCCGAGCAATTGCACGTAGGACACATTGAAATCGCCGTGAGCGATCGCTTCGATAATGCGTCCAGCCAGCAGCGACGACTGGCCGTAACCACCAAACGCCTCCGGTAGATCAACGCCGATGAGCCCAAGATCCCCCATCTCGCGGATAAGCGCACGGTCAATTTTGCCAATTTTTTCCCGTGCCATGTAATGCGGCGCGAGTTTTTCTCGCGCATAACGCTGCGCCGTCTCGACCATTGCGGCATGTTCATCGGTGTCAAGCATATGGCAGCGCCTCGTCAGAGAAAAGCCTCACTTGTTGTAATGCTTGCGGAAGTCTGGTTTGCGCTTCTCATTGAAAGCTTTCACACCTTCTTGCGATTCTTCAGTCGCATAATACATGCTGAGCGCCTGCATCCCCATATTGCCGATGCCGCGGATATTCTCGCTATCGGCATTAAATGAGCGCTTAGCAATCATGATCGCCGTCGGCGATTTTTCCATAATTTCGGCGCACCACTTCGCCACCTCCTCATCGAGCTTGTCATGTGGCACGACCGCATTAACGAGGCCCATCTGAAATGCTTCAGCAGCCGTATAACGACGGCAGAGGTACCATATTTCACGTGCGCGCTTTTCGCCGACAACGCGCGCCAAATACGCCGTCCCAAATCCAGGATCGACCGAGCCCACTTTTGGTCCGACTTGCCCAAATTGAGCCTTTTCCGATGCAATAGTAAAATCGCACAGCGTCGCGAGTACGTTCCCGCCCCCAATCGCATAGCCTTGCACGCGCGCAATCACTGGCTTCGGAACGTCTCGGATCAGAGATTGCAATTCCTCGACCGGCAACCCGATGATGCCGCGCCCGTCGTAGTTTCCGTCGTGCGCAGATTGATCGCCACCGGTGCAGAACGCTTTCTCGCCAGCTCCACCAAGCACGATGACGCCGATGGCTTTATCCCAACCAGCCTTGTTAAACGCGTGGATCAACTCCTCACACGTCTTACCGCGAAACGCGTTCATGACCTGCGGTCGATTGATCGTAATAAACGCTGCGCCCTTGTCGACGCGATACAGGATGTCTTCGTACTGCATGACGTACTACTCCAATAATTCAACCCGACATTGTTAGGCCGCCAGATACACTGAGTACTTGCCCCGTTATGAAGCCAGCATCGTCACTGGCAAAAAACAAAATGGCGCCAGGAAGATCTTCCGGCTCGCCGATACGTCCCATGGGAACCGCACGCCGAAAGGCTTCATCGAGTTTTTCAGGGTTGCCTGCTCCGCGCTTATATTCTGCAAAGAGATTGGTGTTGGTTGCGCCAGGTGCCACAACATTGACCGTAATGCCGTGACGCGCGTGCTCGCGGGCTAGCGTTTTGGAGAAGCTAACCAGCCCGCCTTTACATGCCGCATAAACTGCTTCACCCGACGAACCAACCTTCGCCGCATCAGACGCAATATTGACGATCCTGCCCGCGCGGCGCGCCAGCATTCCAGGCAGCACAACATGATGCATGTTGAGTGCTCCGATCAAGTTGATGGCAATAAGTTTGTTCCATTCCGCAGGAGTAGAATCTTTGAACAACCGAAACACATCCCAACCCGCATTGTTGACCAGAATATCAACCGGACCAAGCGCACTTTCTACAGCTGCCACAGCCTTTTGCACTGCTTCATAGCTTGTAATGTCACAAACAAAGGCTTGAGCTGTCGCGCCCGTTGCTGCGATGGCCTTCGCCGTTATCTCTGCCGCTCCGAGCGCAATGTCGAGCACCGCGACCTTCGCGCCAGCCTCGCCGAAGCGCTGACATGTTGCGCTCCCAATGCCGCCGCCACCTCCAGTGACAATGACGACTTTGCCTTTCAAGCCACGCATGTGTGTCTCCCTTGGCCAGGCGGTTCCGCCAGGTGCGTATTTGTATAGCAATATATTGCTATATTGTCGGCTGCCATTTGCACTGTCAATCAATATATTGCTATATCTCGTTCATGAGCATCAAAACATCCTCGCGCCCACCAAACGCTAAAGGGCCTACAGCAAAGGCGAGCCCTCGCAGCGATGCGCGCTTCGACGTTGCCAATAGAGTTTTCTTCCGTCTCTATCAGACGTCCAACTTGATGCACCGAACTGGCACGCGCGCCGTTTCAACTCACGGTGCCACGACGCAGCAGTGGGCCGTAATGGGTGCTCTTGCTCGCACGGCCTATCTCGACGACGGCATGTCCGTGAAAGAGTTGATGGCATTCCTTGCCGTCAGCCGCCAGAGTTTGACCATCGTGCTCAATCGTCTTGAAGGTTTAGCGCTCGTTGAGCGAGTGAGGGTCGACGGCGATGGTCGCGTGCGGCGCATCCGTTTAACAAGCCATGGTCGCGCGAGTTGGACCCGTATGTTGACCGATATTCACGCCTACTACGCCGCAGCCATTGACGGCCTCTCAACGGCTGATGCACAACTGTTATTTACACTCCTCGACCGCTTGTTGAACAATCTTCGCAGTCTGGACGTGCCCGAGCCAACAAGTTAACTCACTCAAACCGCCCGCTTGCT
>JABFRJ010000212.1 GCA_013141255.1 Hyphomicrobiaceae bacterium | reverse complement strand
TTAAGCGCGTCCGCCTTGCGCTTCACGCGCGCCTCGAACTTATCGACATTGACTGCGACACGCGTATGGCGACCCTTGCCAACGACTTCCAAATCGTCACGCACCTCAACCACAAAATCGATCTCGCGTCCGCGCACAGCGACCACCTCAGCCACCGCCGTCACTAAGCCTCCAACAGGTGTCGCCGCCGTATGCGACACATCCAAATGCGTCCCCAAGGTCTGGTGCCCAGCTGGTAGCAAGCTCTCACATGCATCGAGTGCCGCCGCCTCTATGAGATTGATCATAACCGGAGTCGCAAGCACAGCGATGACACCTGAGCCTACCCGCGCCGCCGTATGCTCCGCCGCCACGATCACCCGTGTCGTCCCGCGCTGCCCAACCTTAACCACCGCCAAATCCATCGCTTCAAATCCTGCCCAGAATTATTGGAACCACAACATTACGCAACACTTCGCGCGTTGTCTGCCATATCCAATCCTGCCTCCTGGCCCAGATGCAGCATCGAGCGTTCGGCCAGCGCGGTGATTGTCAACAGCGGATTGCAGCCAAGCGAGCGAGGAATAATCGACCCATCGATCACGTAAAGGCCTTGATGCACATCTGTCGCTCCCGCCCCAGGGGACGCATCAAACACCTGCCCGCGATGATTGACAACGCCATCCGCACACTCAGTCGCCATCCCACAACCGCCTAACGGATGCGCCGTCGCCGGTTGATGCCCCATCACTGTCCCAGCCATCGGGTTCTTGACATAAGAGCCACCAGCCGCACCGACGATCTTACCCAACGCCGCGTCCAGCCGCGCATACACCGGCTCGTCTTTTGCACCCGGCCAAGCCAATTGCAACGTATCGTCTTCAAGCCTGAACTGCCCCGACGCACTGTCGTGACTGACAGCAAAGAACGTCTGCAGGCTTTGAAACGGCCCCTTATAAACCCCCGACACCAACGACTGCAAAGCGCCGAGCAATCGACCGTTCGGAATAAACATGACGGGCAGGATCGGCGCCATCGCCGATGGCATCACGCCTTCCTGAATGATCATCGACCGCGAAAGATCATCCTGATCGACAATCTCAATCTGCCCCGACACAGCTGCGCCCACGTCGTAATCGTCGATCTTCTTGGGATGCCCAATACCGATTGATCGGATCGGGATTTTCGCGCCATATCCAAACGCGATAATGTCACCATTAGCCGAAAAGCGTTTGCCGACGGCATCGGACACGGCTAGCCCCCGCGCCCGCGATCTGAGCAATATCTCCGTTGAGCCCAGCGTACCCGCAGCCAGAATAACAACGTCAGCTTCAACAACAAATTCACCCGGCTGATCATCAAGCCGCTGCACTTGAACCCGCCACCCGCCAGTGGAGCTCTTCTCGACATGACGTACCATCGCACGCGTAAAAATCTCAGCGCCGTGCCGCTTGGCCTCAGGCAGATACGTCAGCGCAACAGTATTCTTCGCCCCGACATTGCACCCACCAACACAATCACCGCAATTCGTGCAAGCCGCCTGCGCAATGCCCGCCGGATTGACGCAATCCTCAAACGACACCGCCACAGGCGCGGCAACCGGCGCAACACCCAACGCCGCGCTCGTCTCAGCCAGCGCCTTGAACTTCACCATCTCACTCGCTCGAGGTCCTTGCATCGGACGCAACCACCGCCGCGCCCGCGCATAACCTTCATCAAGCAATCCATCTTGTCGAATCTGCTCCGGCCAGACCGGATCAGAAAACACACGCGCATCCGGTCGCAGCGATACGCCCGCATTGACTAGCGAGCCGCCGCCAAGCCCACAGCCAACGAGAACATGCATATCCTCGCCGAGCCGCACATCATAAAGCGCCGTCGGCTTGCCCGTGCGGAACCGCTTTCCCGCCACCTGCATCTCAGTTCGCATTTCGGGAAATTTGGCCGGAAATTCGCCAGTTACAAACTCGCGCCCGCGCTCAAGCACGCACACGCTCCGGCCTGCGCGCGCCAGCCGCGCAGCGCTCACGCCGCCGCCATAACCGCTACCAATGATTACCACGTCGTAGTGGCGTTTGATCTGATCAAGTGGCGTCGCAAGTCTGACCATGTCCCACCTATAAATCTAACATCTGAAATCACTCATAAACACGAGCTGCATCGACGACAGCAACAGCCCTCGCCATCACAAATGAAGCAATCCATAGGTTTGATTAACCGCGCACGATCTTCGCCGACCGCGCATAGCCATCATGGAGCCCCAACATCCGATTAAACCAAGCTCCAACCATAGTATCCGCCTCGAGCAACGGCTCACTCATTACAGCGTTCGGCCACATCAGCGATCCAAACACCGCATAGTCCGAATACGATGGCGTCTCGCCACCGAGAAATCGACTGGCCCTCAGAGATACATCCATCGGCGATAAAACCGACAGCAATTGCGATTTCGCCTTGCCCTTGTCCGTCACAAATTCCTCCAACGTCACCCCAAATCGCGCCTCCCGGCTAGATCTAAAATATGCTTGGTCTTGCGGAGCCAATGCTGCATAAATTTCAACGAGGCAGATTCGCAATATCGGCAAATGCAGGGTCATGTCAGCCCACGTCGCCATAAACCGCGCTGCCGCTTCATCCCGCGCATCCCGGAACAAGATCGGCTTATCCGGATACGCCCGATCCAAATAGTGTGCGATTTCCCAACTGTCGTGAACCCACAGGCCATGATCGACAATGGTCGGAACCCGCCCCTGCCCGCTTGGCTCAAGCGCAACCTTATCCGTAAACCGCCAAGGCACTGCCTCGAATACCACGCCCTTATGCTTCAGCGCCATCTTCGTTCGCCAACAATAGGGGCTAAATCGAACGTCTGGATCAGCCCCCGCCAAGTCAAATAGCATCACCGTCATCGCACCACTTCCCACACCAAGACCCTATACGCATACCGCCCCGTCGCTCCGTGCGGCTTGCTCGATGCCCTCCAACACGACATCTTGGCGCCGAAGCCGACTTCGGCCGACAGCCATCCGACCACCCAACGGAACCCCGCCACTATGAGCCGTCTATTCTCGCCGATCCGTCTTGGCAATCTCGAATTGACCAACCGCCTCGTCATCGCCCCTATGTGCCAATATTCCGCCGACGACGGCAGCGCCACGCCCTGGCACATGATGCATTTGGGTATGCTATCAAACGCGGGCGCTGGTCTCGTTATCCTCGAAGCCACCGCCGTCGAAGCAGCAGGCCGCATCACTCATGGTTGTCTCGGCCTCTATTCCGACGCCAATGAAAAAGCCCTCGCCCCCATCCTCGACGCTTGCCGCCTCTACGGCACCACCAAATTTGGCATTCAACTCGGTCACGCCGGACGCAAGGCCTCATCCAAGCGACCCTGGGAAGGCAAAACGCTACAAGACCCAGTCGAAGGGACCGACAAGTGGACAACATCTGCCCCCTCCGCCATTCCCATGACGGGGCATCCGACACCACAAGCCATGACTGAGGCAGACATCCAATCCACAATAACAGCCTTCGTTGACGCGACGCGACGCGCCAACCGACTCGGCCTCGACCTCATCGAACTCCACGGCGCTCACGGTTATCTGCTCCACCAATTCCTTTCACCACTCTCTAACAACCGCACCGATAAATACGGCGGCACCCGCGACAAACGCTTTTGTCTACCTCTCGAGATTTTCGCCCGCTGCCGTGACGCATTCAAATCTGGAAAACCAATTGGTGTGCGCATCTCCGCCACCGATTGGATCGAGGGCGGAATTACAGTCGAGGACAGCATCGCTTTCTGTCAGGAACTCAAAAAGCTCGGTTGCGATTTCATGGACGTCTCGACCGGCGGGCTCGACCTCACACAGAAGATCACACTCGGTCCCGGCTATCAGGTGCCCCACGCAGCCGCGATCAAACAAGCAACGGGTATGCCCACCATGGCTGTCGGTCTCATCACCACGCCCCAGCAAGCCGAGCAGATTTTGACCGAGGACAAAGCCGACATGATCGCCATTGCTCGCGCCGTACTAGACGATCCCCATTGGGGCTGGCATGCCGCCTACACGCTCGGCGCAGAAGTTACTTTGCCTCCGCAATACCGTCGTGCCGGCATAAAACTTTGGTCCCCCGCCGAACGCCATGCAGCCAAACGCTGAACCAACAAAAAAGGGCCGCTCTATCGAACGGCCCTTTGAAATTCAATATAAGCCTCAGTCCAATTGCAGAGACTGATACTCTTTATTGCCCATCACCGAAAGATTCGTAGCAAACGTATTAAGGAGCTTTTCAACCTCCTCCCATCCGCCATTTTTCGCCCGCGCCGCCTGAATATCTTCGCTGTGTTTGAGGAAAAACTCGCGCCGCTGACGACGAATGTACCCGGACCGATTTCCGTCATCCTCGGTCGCCAATCCTTCGATCGCCTCCGCCAGCAACTTGTCATACTCGCCATTCGGCGAGAGTAAGTAGATTGGCAAAGCAACCTTCAACAGTTCGGCAAACTCGTTGAAGGCATTATGCCAACCCTCAACCTTGGCACGCGGCGCGTCAAACCGCTCAATCGCAATATCAAACGACTTAAGGAGCTTAACCTCCGCCAGACGAATATATCGACCCAGCCCTTCGTCACACTTCTTTACTGCATCCAAACCCCGCTTGAGCGCAGCAACATTCACCGCCTCGCCGTACTGCGCCACATACTCAATCGTATCGCGACTGATACCAGTTTGTTCAGCAAAATGTACAACGAGTTCGATCTCGAAATCCGATAACCCCCGCGCCTCAGCAAGTGCCTCTGCCATCACTGGAATATGCGTCACTGTCGTTGGCCTCTGCACCTGCACCACCTTGGGCGCAATATCCGGTTGCTTAGCGAACTGCGCAGTCAATTGTGGTCTCAACGATGACGCGGGCAAAACACCACCATGAGAAGCCACCGCCGCTCCCCCGATTTGCATTGCCTGCCCTGAACTCGACATCATCATCCGTGCACGCAGACGTGCCAGAGTTTTATAAAGATCGGAATGAACTTCGTAGCGATGCGTTTCGCCCTTCTCGCGCCGAACCGCGCGATGCGCGGCACCGGCATTGAGCACGCCGCGCACTGTCAATATGTGTTGTGCTTCCACTTCGTTCATAAGGATTTCACTCATGAACCCGTCATCAGTCGCGTTCATCGGATGCGTGTAGCTCATGACAACTTCAGCCGCGTGCCGCACATCCGGCATCAGTGCCACAGCCACCATCTTTTCAAGCTCGTTGAGCCGCACCTTCTCGCCAATATCTTCTTTCACGAGCTTACCGTGCTTCTCAAACGCCTTCGCCCCCGAGATCGAGAGATACTCATATAGTTCTGGCCGCACAAAATACTTTGCTGGCTCATACTCATCGCGATGCACAGCACCAATAGACGCCCCCGCGTTCAACACTTTGCGCACCACCACAAGCCCCTGCGGGTCAAGTTCACGCAAATCAACAACTGCTGTGTACCCCTCCCGGCTCGTATCAGGATGCATCGCCTCAACCGTCATCCGGGCATTGTCAAACCGATGCGGCAGCAACGCGTTATCGATAATGCCCTCCAGTTGCTCCGCGCTCCGCGCCTTGTTCGTCGGCACATCCGATAGTGGCGACCGTACCGCATTGGCACCGAAAAGGCCGCTCATAAACACCAGGCTGTCGATGGCGATAGCAATAGCGAGCGCCAGATACGCCAGTCGGTTACCATCTTGGAACGCGTTCCACGTCACCACAAATCGGTTTGCCTTGTCGTCGCGATTAAGTTCAATGAAGTTAATCTTCTGCCGCAGCTCCTCGGTCTCTTTCGAACCAAGACCAGAATCCTGCACGCACTTACGCGAGAACCCGAACAAATCATCGACCGATTTCTGCAACGCCAACTTATCGCCACCGGCACAACCCATCTCAAACGCAACGATACCGGTATTGAGTGCAAACACGCGGGCCGACGCTTCCGCCGCTGTCTTCGGGTCACAGTCAATACCACGCACGCGCTCTTTCGTCGTCGGTGCCGAGGTCATAGCGCCGAGCAACTGCGTGCACATCGACTGCACTTGAGCGAGCAACTCTGCTTTCGGCGTCTGCCGGAATTCCGCCCGCGCTTTCTCAAACGCCGGCAACACCCGTGACGGATCGAGTTTGGGACCTTCTTCACCCGTCTTGGCTTCTTCAGCCAGTTTGATGCGCTGTTCAGCTGTCTGCGCTTCACCCTTCAACTTGGCAATGTCGCCATCCACGACGCTCAACTCGCGCTCAATCGTCGTTAACCTGCTCTCCACCGCTTGAAATCTCTTTTGCGCGTCCTTGAGACGCTCTTCTGCAATTTTTATTTTGTCTTTTACCGCGGCCTCTTCCGACTTGCGCTGCCGGAACATCGGACCTTCGCCAGCTTTGCCCGTCCCCTCGACACCGCGCGACTCCGCCAGCGCTTCGACACGCTTCGCATCAAGCTCCTTCATAAAAGTCTCGACGTCGGTTTTGCGCTTACCAAAATCCTCAGCCAAGGCTGGCCGCTCGCCTCTTAGGCGTGACAATTCATCCGACAGCGACAGCTTTTTGGCCGACAACCCCGCCTGACCACTCTGTGACGAGGTAATTCGTTCCTGTTGCTGCGCAATCCCACGACGACGCAACTCCATCTGCTCTTGGAAATAGCGCTCGATCTCCCCTTGGCTCGCTTGCGCCGCTTTACCAAGGTTCACAAGATTGACGTCGTAAGCTTTCCAACCCTCGGTCTGAAACAGCCGCTCGCTCTCAGACAATTGCGACTTGATAATCATCCCACCAATATCGGCGACAATGCCGGCAACTTGATTTTGCGCACGCAGTTCTGCTGAACGCACACGCTCCGACTGCGGGAATATCGTTGAAAACAAACTGTCAAAAGAGAAAAACACACTTGTCGCCATGCAGGCAAGAAACATCACCCAGAGCACGGCTGTCTTGACCATCACACGCGAGGCATCGAAATACCCCCGCAGTGTATGCGCACGCGTAGCCACAATCAAAAGGCCAACAGCTAAAATTGCGCCACCAATGTAAGCAAACGTCCGAGGCAAATCATCTGACACACCACTTTTCACAAGATGTGCAATGCCTCCGCCTGCAAGCACCGCAATTCCAACCAGTGTCAGCGACAATGCCGCTTTGAGCCCAATGCCATCACCAAAGGCCTGCTTGTTGAGTGAGCTCTTGGGTGCAATCTGATTCATACCGGTCGCGAAACTCTCACCGATGAGCCACGCCACAATCAACATCACGCCTTGAATACCAAATGTCACCATCGCCGACAGAATAGGCTCACCGGTGAAATTCTTCATCCCGTCCCAAGTCGTCCACCCCGACGCTAGTGACAGCACCACCCCCGTCGTTCCCAACAGCGCCAGCCGCCAATTGGAGAAAAACAACTCTTCAATCACCTTGCCTATCCGCCCGAACAACGACTTCGCCATAAACAGCAGAAACAGGCCTGCCGCGATTGCGGCAATGTACGGCACCTTGCCCGCGGTTAAACCGAGGTTGGCAAGTAGCGATTGCAGGTACTCAAGAACGGCCATTGACCCCTCCCCGCTCAGCCCCGCTGGCGGCACAACTCAAAGCAAACATGACCCAGTATTGAGCCCCGATCACGACTTAGCATCTACCACCACGAGAAGCAGTTTCAACGCACTCCACAAAGTCCTGCAACGAGATCTCGGCATTTCCACGACTGCAAAGTGCTGCAACTGCGACAATTCCGCGAGATGTTCGCAATCTTATGCTGCATTTGCCGCGCAGGCTAACCATGTCGACACAGACTAATATACCATTTTAACCTCAAGCCTCCTCGCAACCGAGCGGCCATACAAACCTTGCTTGTGCGCGACACGCCTTTGCTCTACGGAGGGGCAAACATGGCCTGAACTGAGTGACGCCCATCGCTTCAGAACAGCAACCACCCCCAGTGACCGCCTAAGAGACCGCCGAGCGCCATGACCTACATCGTCAATGACAATTGCATTAAGTGCAAATTCACCGACTGCGTAGAGGTCTGCCCGGTCGATTGTTTCTACGAGGGCGAGAACATGCTCGTCATTCACCCAGACGAATGCATCGATTGCGGCGTCTGCGAGCCCGAATGCCCAGTGGATGCAATAAAACCAGATACAGAACCGGGCCTAGACAAATGGCTCGAACTCAATCGAGAGTATTCGGAGAAGTGGCCCAATATAGCGTCCAAGAAAGCAGCCCCCGACGACGCTGATAAGTACAGAGACGAAAAAGATAAATACAAGAAATACTTCTCACCCAAGCCTGGCGAGGGAAATTGAGCATCGATTACTTCAGTCGACTACACGACGGTGGCAGCACATCCATTTTACATCAATGTTGTATCGAGGAATCGGGACAAGAGTCTCCGATCTCTAAACTATTTACGCGATTAGGCACGAATCAACGGCTGCAACCGTCTTCATTTTCCGTGAACTATGTGTTATAAGTACCATATAAGCGGGCAGAAGGCGTTCGAGCCATCAAAAATGGTTCGTTCACCAATTTGCTTCGCTTTTTAACGCTTCTAGCCTGAATGACAACGCGAGCATTCTAACACCGCTTTGAACATTCTTGAGCGGCCCATATCGGCACTGTAACTGCGAGCACCACAACGTAACGCGAGGAAAGATTGGATCAAGCCTTCGACAGGATGATGCATCCCCTTGAATAACCTGCTGAAATCCAATTTTCTGGTGCGCAACGATTGATCGAC
>JABFRJ010000057.1 GCA_013141255.1 Hyphomicrobiaceae bacterium | reverse complement strand
CGCCAACTGAGGTGCCATCGCCGAAGCTGCCTGCACATCGTCAAAAAACTGCCGCGCGTCTTCACCGGCTTCTTCGTGCCAGAGTTTTGAAATCTCCGCGACTTGCCCCGGCTCAGCGCCCGCCACAATTTCACCCGTACGCGCCAACGCATCCCCCGCCGCCGCATGCGCATCAGCCCACACCACCAGCGACGCCTCTGTGTCGCGCGCCAACGCCAGTAACGGCTGATACGCAACCCGAAGCCGCGTCACCACATCATGCGCCGCCGCCCAATCCGGCTCCCACAACCGCACCACAGCACGCTGCCGTCGCCGTTTCTCGCCCACTTCCGTCTTCGCTTGATCGAGCGCCAACGTGATGCCATCCAGCCCACGGCCGAGATAGAGCGTGCGGAACGCCGCCACTTCCAGCGCCCGCGCTGCCCGCCGCACAACCGCCACCGGCAAACCTAACCGTAACAATGGATGTTTCAATAGCGCCATCAACGCGCGCGGCTCGAAATCTTCGGCCCAAGCATCAATCACCAGATTGAGAAATGCCCCCGGCGGCGTCTTCGCCAACGGCCGACCCGCAGAGTCGTCGACCTGCAACCCCATCGTTTCAAGCCGCGCCGTCACCCGCCGCGCCAAATTTCGATCCGGCGATACCAGCGCCGCCGTCTGCCCCGGTGTTTCAATCGCCTCGCGCAAAATCAGCGCCACCACTTCCGCCTCATCCTGCGCAGTCGGCGCCTCAATCAACGCCAGATTTGAGACCCCTGCCGCCATCGCTGCGGCATCGGAATGCGCAACAAAATCATGCCACCGCTCCGTCTCCGATGCCGGTCGCATCGCCTCGCTCATCAACGACCGCCGCGCACCAAGTGCCGCATCCGGCACATCGCCCGGCAATTCCTCAATCTCGCCAGGCACAACGCCCAACGCCTCAATCAACTTGGCCAGCCCGAATTGCGGATGCTCCGGATGCGCCTCGCGAATAAGCTTCAAACTCTGCGCCGTGAGCGATCGATCAAACCCCGGCAACACAATCGTGCCATTTGGCAATGCCGCAACAGCCTTCAAAACATCGACAGTCGCCGGAATACTGCCACTGACCCCCGCAACAATCACGGGCCCGCTAGGCGGCAATGTCCTGAGGCGCTCAGCCTCTGCCTTAAGCAGCAAATTCCGCCGCTCCACCGCCGACAACTTCCCCTCGCCCTTCAGCACGACCGGCCAAATATCGACCACGATCTTCAAAAATTCAATCGTCGCGCTCCAGTGGCTCGCAAACTCCTCCGGCACAAGATCTTTCAGTCCAGCAAGGCTGACGCCCTCCGTCTCGACAACGTCCATCAGCTGCGCCAGTTCCTTGGCCAGCGCCGCCGCCTGCGCTGGTGTCTCAGCCCCTGGCCGCGCACCAACATCCATGTCGCTATCATCTTGCGCACGCAACGCCGCCGACCATTTCATCACCAACTGCGTCAGCAGCAATTGCCGCTCAATCGAGCCAATCGCCGGCGCCATTTCAAGTTCAGCCGCCCCACCAAGCCCCGCGCCGCGCATCAACAATCCGAGATCTTCTTGCCCCTCAGAAATCGCGCGGATCTTCGGCAGCAGCATCGCCCTACCACCCGACGCATCGAGAAACGCAGCCCCCAACGTCCGCGTCGCACGCCGTGTCGGCAACAGCAGCGTGTACTGCGACAACCCAATCGCATCAGGCTTAAACTGCGCCCCACCCACAAAATGTCCGTCCAGAATAGCCGTCGCTAAGGCCTGCAAAAACGGCCGCCCTGGCGACACCGTATAAACCTTGCGCAGAGCACTCATAAATTACTCCCCGCGCACGCCATGTCCAAGCGCCGCCTCCGCTTCACTCAGAGCATCTGGCGTGCCGACATGCATCCACAGGCCATCCATGCGCAGCCCGTAAGCACGCCCCTTGAGCAGCGCATGGTTCCAAATCAGATTGTTAGAAAACGCACCCTCTGGCGTCCCCTCATACAAGCGCGGGTGAATGATCTGCACACCCATGAACACCCACGGCACCGTCTCATCCGGCCGACGTCGCCGAATACGTCCATCGCTCTCCAGCGAAAAATCGCCCTTGCCCTCATAGCCAATCGACGCCGACGTCAACGCCAGCATCAGTAGGCAATCCATCTTGCCCTCATCCCAAGCAGCGACCAGGCGCTTCAGATTTGAAACACCACTCTCCCGCCAAACAGAATCCGAATTGTGCGCAATGAACGGCTTCTCACCAAGCAGCGGCAACGCCTTCTTGATCCCGCCACCCGTCTCCAGCAACAAGCCGCGCTCGTCCGAAATAACAATCGCAGGCCGCGTCCGCTCCTGCAGCCGCGCTTCAATAAGTTCGGCCTTGTAATGCACGTTGACCACGGCTCGGGCAATTCCCGCGTCCGCCAGCCGGTCAAGTGCGTGATCAATCAGCGTCTTCCCCGCCAGCGGCACCAATGGCTTCGGCAGCACCTCCGAATAGCCCCGCATGCGCGTACCGAGGCCGGCCGCCAACACCATCGCAGTATCAATCGTCGTGCTCATACCTCCTGATAGCGTCTCAACCCGCAATCGTCACGATTGAAAAGGTCGTTTGCGCACATCTGCGGGAAAATGCAGATCATAAAATGCCCGCATCCCAGACAGCGAGGGTTGTGCAAGATTGCGCGTAATGTAATCCCATGTCCGCGGCATATGCTGCAAATAGCCAGGTTTGTCGTCACGCTTCAGCAATCGCACCCACAATCCCGCCAACCGCGTATTCCGCTGCAAACCAAACCGCGCATAAGTTTGCCGAAATGCCACGGCATCAAAACCACGTTCAACAGTGCCCACGCGCGAGCAGTAGCGATCAAGGCCCTCCGCTTCGAGTTGAGCCGAAACATCCACCCGCGCATCCTGCAGCACCGACACTAAGTCATAAGCCCAGTGCTCAGCCAACGCGTCTTGAAAATCGATCATCCCAACGCGCTCGACACCATGCCGCTCAGGCAACCAAAACAAATTCGGCGAATGATAATCGCGCAAAAACCACCCTGGCGCCTCAGCCAGCATCAAATCAATCTCGCGCGCCCACAAGGTTTGAAAATCGCGCCTGATCGCATCTGACACAGCCTCACCTTTAACAGCGGGCCAATACCAGTCGAGCAAAAGTTCCGTTTCAATTTCAAGTGCCGCCCGATCAAAGCGTGGCAGCATGTATGTCGTGCCATTGCCAATGGGCAATGTCTGTCCCACCGACATACGTCGCATCTGAATCAGAGCATCAACCGCCCCTAACCACATTGGACGCTGCTCGTCTCCGCGCGCCAGAAGCACACCAAACGCACGATCCCCAAGGTCCTCCACCAGCAACAAGCCATGCTCCAGATCGCGCGCTAAAATCTTCGCCGCCGAAAATCCTTCGCGCACCAGCGCGTCACCAATCGCCACAAACGGTCGCACATCCTCCGCCAAATGCGCAATTTTACTGTACGGTTTGCCAGCGCGTGCGGGTGGCCCATCAGGCTGTTTCGGCGCATCCATCAATATCAGCGAACGGGTATCATCGATGAGCCGCGCATAAGCTCGGACGGAAGCGTCCCCCTGCAAGTACACGACCCGCATCCCCGCGCACATAGGTTGCGACTGCAGAAATGCAAAGATCACTGCCGCACGCGTCAGTCGCGCTTCAGCATCACCACGCGCAGTACAACGAACCCGCCGCGCCGCACCAGATTGCGCTTCGCTGAGTTCAATCGAAAAATCTGCATGACCAAGCAACGCCGCCGCCCGCTCCGGCCATTCAATCAGCGTCACGCGCTCCTTGGCACCATCATCAAGACCGAGTTCTTCTATCTCGGCCCCATCGTTGAGCCGATAGAGATCGACATGCGCAATCGCAAAACGCGGCGTATCGTAATCCTGGCGCAACGAAAAAGTTGGGCTTGGCACATCAAGCATATAATCTTGGGCCGCCGCACGAACAAAAGCCCGTGCCAACGTAGATTTACCTGCGCCCAGATCCCCTGAGAGCGCGATCATATCCCCCGCACGTGCTTTGAGGATCAAGACTTCAGCAAACCGTTGAAGCCCTGTTTCGTCTGCCTCAAACTCAAATACGCTCATCGGCCTCACGCCACTTCAGAAATCTCATCCAGCGGATCATCGCTCATCGCAGCTTCAGGCATTACCGGATCAGGCAAATACTTCTGCGAACCCTTCTCCGGCAAGCGCACAGTCACCCACGTACCCTGTCCAGGCTCACTTTCAAGCGCCATAGACCCACCGTGCAATTCTACCAAACTTTTCACGATGGCAAGCCCTAAGCCAGCCCCACGATGCTTGCCACCCTGGCTTCGACTTTCAAAACGCTCAAATACACGCGATTGCTCTTCCCTCGGGATGCCAACTCCACGATCTTCAACCGAGAACACCCGCATACCGTTAGCGCGCCAGCTCGAAATCTTAACCGTGCCTCCAGGCGAAGAGAACCCGATCGCATTTGAGACCAGATTGTAGAGTACTTGCTTGATCCGCGCCGCATCCGCGACAAACACCGTCTCAGCATCTTCAACCCTAATATCGAGCGAAAGTCGCGCCCGATGCGCTCGCTCCCGCACACCAACCACAGCAGCATCGATGATTGGCCGGGCCAGTTCCGAACTTGTCTTCAGTTCAAGCCCACCAGCATCAATCGTCGCAAGATCAAGAATGTCATTGATGATTGCGAGCAACGTCTTCGATGACGCCGATAGATCACCCAAATACTCCGTCTGCTTCTCGTTGAGCGGGCCAATCATCGGCGACGCCAACAACTCCGAGAAACCAATGATATTCTGCAAAGGCGATCTCAATTCATAAGAGATATGTCCGATGAACTGGCTCTTGAGGCGATCCCCCGCCATCAACGCTTCATTGCGTTCAATCAACGCCCGCTCATATGCCTTCGCGTCGGTGACGTCGGTAAACGTCAACATCATCGCACCATCAGGCAGCGGCGATGCTGCATAATCAAGCACTACCCCATCCGGTCGCGTAATCTGCCCTTCAAACTGCTGACGGCGATCCGTGATGCCGGTAATCGCCCGCGTCAATCGCGTCCACGTATGCCCATCATCAAACAGCGCCGCGCAATGCCTCACGACATCGTCCACGTGCGGACCTTCTTGCAAACCAGTCCGATGCAGCTGCCAAATTCGCGCAAACGCCCGATTAAACAGCTTAAGCCGCCCATCTGGCGCAAACACCGCCACCGCTTCCTTTAAACTGTCGATCGTCTCACTCTGCGACGCAATCAGCGAATTATAGCGGCTTTCAAGTTCGATGCGCTCTGTTGCATCATCAAACAAATACGTAACTCCACCATCTGGCCGCTGCTCACTGATAACATGCACCGTGCGACCGCCGAGCAGATGCCACCAATCCTCGTGCCCCGCCTCGGTCCGCGCTTTAGCAAGCACTTGCGCGCGCCAGTCACGATAGTTGACCACCTGCGGCAAACGCGACAACTGCCGTAACCGATCAAGCACCTCGCCATCCGATGGCCGCGTGTTCAACCAATCCTCATCAAGCTGCCAAATGTCACAAAACGCCTTATTGAAGAATGCAAGGCGGCCATCGGCACCAAACATGGCAACGCCACTCGCCACCCGGTGCAGCGTGCGGTCGTAGGCTGCAATTTCGCGCTCGTGCTCGCCTTGCACATTCTCAATCGCAGCCACGTCAATTGCCGCGCCAACGCTCGCATCATCAACTGGCAATGCCAAAACATCGTGCGCCTTGCGTTCGCCACCAATGATGACAGGCAGCCGCTCAGAATAGCCGCGTCCCGCCGCCAACTCCGATTTCAATTTGTCAATATCGCGCCCATCCAGAAGCTCAACCTGCGCGTCTCGCACTTCCGTAAACGTCTTAGCATCTACTGCTTTGATATAGGCGGAGTTCACCCAAACAAGCCGCCCCTCGGCGTCTCGCATCCAAACCGGCATTGGCAATGCGTCAAGCAATGCCCGATTGGCGCGGATCTCGCGCTTGAGCTCGCGATGCTGCTCAACAATGCGGGCAAGATCGCGGCGATAACCCACCAAGTCCCTCAGCCGCAACACCGCGCGACCACCAGCCGCCCGGCCATCAGCCTCAAGATGTCCACCAGACGTCGTCCGCAGCATTAAATTAAAGGCACGCCCCTCAGCAAACAGCGCGTCCAAACCTTCTTTAAGTTCAATCGCTGAATGCCCCTCAAGCCAGTCACCAAAATGTTCCAACGCTTGAGCGTCAGTCGGCAATCCCGGAACACTGTGCAGTGTGTGCTTCATCAACTGCGCCCGCTGCCCCTGCTCCCAGAAGATCAGCACTTGATTTTCCGCGCTCACGATCGCCTCGTTCGCGAGCAGATCTTTGCGCATGGTCGCGACATCATCGCGACCAACAGGTTCGCCATTGAGGCCAGTCACTGTCGGCCAGAGCCACGCAGCAGCCCCCATGGTCCCCAGAGCGACAACGAGGCATGCCAGCATCACCATTCGCAGTTGCCCAGCCGTCGCAGAGACGGTCGCGGCATCCGTCAGCAATACAAGCAGGGTGCACACAATCGACACGCTCGCGCACATGAGCATCAAAAGATGCCCCCGCGGGTGACTTGCCGTTGGTTGAAGTGACGCCAATGAGTTGCCTGCTGCTTTAAGAGAACCGCATCGATCCAAAACGCAACGCAACCGACATCAACGAATAATTAACATTTCGAGGCAAACGACCTCGAATCACCTGCAGTATCGTTCGGATCGCGATGCCGTGAAAGAGTCCTAAAGCCACGTCCGGACGAATTCTGTCTCTCAAACAAAAAAACGGGAGCCAAAGCCCCCGTTTTCACAATTGTTTCAGGCCAAAACGTCGACCTTAGTACCGGTAATGATCGGCCTTGAACGGGCCGTCAGTCTTCACACCGATGTACTCAGCCTGCTTTGGCGACAGCTTGGTCAGCTTCACGCCGATCTTGGCCAGATGCAGCATCGCGACTTTCTCGTCCAAATGCTTCGGCAGGGTGTAGACCTTTTTCTCGTAGGACGAGTTTTTAGTCCACAACTCGATCTGTGCCAAAGTCTGGTTCGTAAACGATGCCGACATCACGAACGAGGGATGCCCCGTCGCATTGCCAAGGTTCACGAGGCGACCTTCCGACAACAGCAGAACGCGCTTACCATCTGGGAATTCAATCTCGTCCACCTGCGGCTTGACGTTGTGCCACTTGAAGTTCTTGAGGCCCGCAACCTGAATTTCGTTGTCGAAGTGCCCAATATTGCAGACGATAGCCCGGTCTTTCATGCCCCGAATATGATCCACCGTCAGAATGTCGACGTTGCCGGTTGCCGTTACGAAGATGTCGGCGCGCTTCACCGCATCTTCCATCGTCGTCACTTCATAACCTTCCATTGCGGCCTGCAACGCGCAGATCGGATCGACTTCCGACACCATCACGCGGCAACCAGCCTGACGCAGCGAAGCCGCCGAGCCCTTACCCACGTCGCCGAACCCGGCAACCATGGCCACCTTGCCAGCCATCATCACGTCCGTGCCACGACGGATCGCGTCCACAAGGCTTTCACGGCAACCGTAAAGATTGTCAAATTTCGATTTCGTCACGGAGTCATTGACGTTGATCGCGGGGAATAACAGCGTCCCCTTCTTCTGCATCTCATAAAGGCGATGCACGCCCGTTGTGGTTTCTTCAGAAACGCCCTTGATGCTCTTCGCCAATTCAGCAAACCAGCCCTTAGGCTTCTCTTTCAGAACCTTCTTCAGCAAAGCAAAGAAGATCTCTTCTTCTTCCGAGCCTGGCTTATCCAAAAACGCCGTATCACCCTGCTCGGCCCGCAGCCCGAGATGCACAAACATAGTTGCATCACCACCGTCATCAAGAATCATGTTTGGCAACCCGCCGCCATGCCAGTCGAACAGCTTGGCCGTGTAATCCCAGTATTCCTTGAGGCTCTCACCCTTATAGGCAAACACCGGCGTACCCCCGGCAGCAATGGCCGCCGCCGCATGATCCTGCGTCGAGTAGATGTTGCACGACACCCAGCGCACATCGGCTCCAAGCACCTTCAGCGTCTCGATAAGCACCGCCGTCTGGATCGTCATATGCAACGATCCCGCGATCCGCGCACCCTTAAGTGGTTGTTTTGGACCATATTCCGCCCGCGTCGACATAAGCCCAGGCATTTCAGTCTCAGCGATGGCAATTTCCTTCCGACCATACTCGGCCAGAGTAATGTCTTTAACGATGTAATCGGTCTTAATGGTCATGTGCTTGGGTCCCTAAGCAGACATCGGATGGCGAGCGACCTAAATCCAGGACTGAAGCCCAGCAAATGGTCCGGCGGAGCACCAAAAGAGTACCCAGCCCGCGCCCGCATGCCCGTCCTATAGAACAGCGGCTTTCCGAAGGCAATAAAGACATAAAGAACTCGTTATATCCTTCTCCGCGCATTTTGCCGCGCCAGAGTGCGACCGGATATGCGTGAAGCGGTTAGCCGATCGCGCGACAAAACTTAAGGAGAGTGTGCGACCGGATATGCGTGAAGCGGTTAGCCGATCGCGCGACAAAACTTAAAGAGAGTGTGCGACCGGATATGCGTGAAGCGGTAAGCCAATCGCGCGACAAAACTTAAGGAGAGTGTGCGACCGGATATGCGTGAAGCGGTAAGCCAATCGCGCGACAAAACAGAGGGTTGCAACCGCCTCTCTCGTCAAAAATTAGGTTAATTACGCCGCCCTCCGCCCC
>JABFRJ010000040.1 GCA_013141255.1 Hyphomicrobiaceae bacterium | reverse complement strand
GTGGCAAATGCCGCCCCTGCGGTATTCTACTACCCCCAACAAAAATGGAGAACATTACGTGCTCGCCTGGTTTCAAGAAAACGGCCTCGCACTTTTAAACGTCATGATGATTGACGTCGTCCTGGCAGGCGATAATGCCATCATCGTCGGCCTCGCCGCCTCCCGCGTCGCCCCCGAGATCCGTGCCAAAGTCATCTTCTGGGGTATCGCGGGCGCAGTCCTACTCCGCATCCTCTTCGCAGGCGTAACCACCCAATTACTCCAGATCGTCGGCCTTACCGTCGCCGGCGGCATCTTACTTCTGTGGGTCGCCTGGAAAATGTACCGCCAAATCAAAGAAGGTACACACGACCCCGACGAATATAGCGCCGAAAATCTCGCCAAAGCCGGCGCGCCCAAAAATCCGATGACCTTCAAACAAGCCGTAACGCAGGTCATCCTCGCCGACGTTACAATGAGCCTTGATAACGTCTTGGCCGTTGCCGGTGCCGCCAAAGGCAACGCAACCGTCCTGGCACTTGGCCTTGCGGTCGCGGTTGTTCTTATGGCCGTTGCCTCACACTACATCGCTAAGTTGCTCGTCAAATACCCTTGGATCACCTGGATCGGGCTCGCCATCATCGTTTATGTTGCCGCCGACATGATCTGGGACGGCACCCACGACATTGCACGTGCGACGCCGCATTGGCCTTGGCCGTCAGCAATGACAGTCCCATCTCCAAAATAAACCTCAGACACCACACCAGCTGATGACAGTCGAACCGCTCCGGCCTTATGGTCGGGGCGGTTTTTGCATGGGGAAAGCAACGTGAGCGACGGCACTATTATTTCCATCGGCGAATGTATGATCGAACTTGCTCGCGGCAGCGACGGCCGCTACGGCCTCGCCTACGGCGGCGATACATTTAATACTGCCGTCTATATGGCACGCGCTGGCGCAAAGGTATCCTATGCCACCCGCCTCGGCGACGATCCCTACAGCGACGCCATCATCGCAACCGCCAAAGCCGAACACGTCGATACCGCACTCATCGCCCGCGCCAAAGGCCGCAACGCCGGTCTCTACATGATCGAAACCACAGACACCGGCGAACGCACATTCCACTATTGGCGCGACCGCGCACCAGCCCGCGAATTGTTCGATGCCGCAAACGCCGATGCTGTCATCAGCGCCATGTCGCGCGCACGCCTCGTCTACCTCTCAGGCATCACGTTATCGCTTTACCCCAACGACGCTCTCGATCGTCTCGCTAGCGCCCTGCTCGACGCCAAACGCTCCGGCGCCATCATCGCCATCGATGGTAATTTCCGCCCCCGCGGCTGGGACGGCGGCTCTGATGTGGGCCTCATACGCGCGCGTAAAACATTCGCGCGCTTTTTCGCTTTGGCCGACATCGCACTCCCCACCTTCGATGATGAAGCAATGCTTTGGGGCGATACCAACACCGAACAGACCCTTGCGCGCTTGCGCAGTTTCGACGTCGGCGAGATTGTGCTCAAGAACGGCCCCGACGGAGCCATCATAGCGTCCGCATCCCACGCACTTACCGTCCCCTGCCCAGAGAAAATCACCGCCATCGACACCACAGCCGCCGGCGACAGCTTCAACGCCGCTTATCTCATCACGCGATTGCACGGCGCTACTCCGGAAGCCGCTGCCCTCGCCGGTCATCGCCTCGCCGGCATCGTTATTCAACATCGCGGCGCCATCGTTCCGCAAGCGGCCACCAATGCAGTACTTGCGTAAAGTTACGGGGCGTGAACAGGCTGCCGCAACATCAGCATCCGCAAAATCACAACCGCCGCAGCAGCTGCAAACAAATGCTTGAGCGCATGCCCTGCCATCACATGGCCGTAAGAAAAGATCGCGCCATCCGCCAACTCAAATCCCTTCGCCACCGCATAAAGACCGAGCGCCAACATAATATCGCGGCCGCGAGAATAGCGCGGCGGAAACAACAGCAGCATGACCGGAATCACGAGCACAGGAAAAAATTGCGCCCACAGATACGGCCGCAAATCATCAACCATCGCCCAATACACAACACTCACTACTGCTATCAGCAGTAACGGCAACAACAGGCGCCCCCCCACCCGTTCCGAGACTCGCTCCGCGAGCACTGCACAATACAATGCGCATGCCGCAATCGCGATTGGCAACCGATCCCACACCAACGCGGAATTGTCAGGCGACCAGTGATAATACGCTGAGCCCACGCCCGAGGCGGCAACAGCCGCAAACATCACACCGTACGCCACCCACGCCACGGTTTTGAGGTTGCCGCTCTCATAGCGCAACCAATGCAGCGCCCAGACACCCACCGCCAAAAGCGGCAGGTTGGTCACCACGTTCCAAAAGTTCGGCACGCCAAACAAAGTGCGCGCATCATGAAACGCATGATACCCGAGCGGCTGCGCCACTGGCCGCATCACCACCAGCACAATGATGGAAAGCACCGCCAAACCATTCAATACCGCGCGCCCCTGCGCGTCATAGTGGCTGTAAGTTGCCGAGACCGCCTCAACTTCGCGGCCTCCATGCTTGAGCAAGTTCCTCATGCGACGACGACTCCAACCGACGAACACTTCACGTCGTTCAAAATACATCGTTCAAATCAAACGTCAACTTAAAAATTCGTCGTTCAGTTAATTGAACACTACAGTCAAACCCTGCGCGGGTCTCACGCTAGGCAGGCTTAAACGGCCCTACCAACCAGCCAGTTCAAGACCGCATGCCCCGTCTCTGCCGGTCGCTCCATAGTTGTTAAATGCCCGCAGTCCTCAATCACGACCAGCGTGCTGCCCTTGATCCCAGCCGCAATCTCTTCCGCCTCGGCGACAGGAGCCGCCGCATCCTGCCGCCCCACCAACACCAGCGTCGGACAATTGATACGCGCCAATGTCGGTCGACTATCAACCCGCGTCGCAATCGCCGACTGCTGCCGTTCAAAGGCATCAACACCCGTATCGGCCGCCATCTTAGCCACAGTTGCGCACAGGTCTTTGTCACTCAATCGACTAGGATGCACCCACTGCGGCAACAACATCTTCGACACCGGCCCCATCCCCTCGGCTCGCGCCTTCGCTACCGCCGTCTTCCGCCCCGCCATCCGCTCCGGCGTATCAGCTCGCGCCATCGTATCGAGCAACGCCAAACGACTCACGCGCTCCGGCGCCTGCCGCATAATTTCAAACGCGATGTAGCCGCCCATCGACAGACCACAAAGCGCAAACTTGGCCGGTGCCTCGCTTAAGATCTGAGCCGCAATTTCCCCCATGGTGCTCTGTCGTCGGTGATTAGCCACGACCAGCCGCGCATGGCGGCCCAATGCTGGCACCAACGGCGCATAGAGCGCGTCAGTACACAAAAGCCCAGGAATAAGCAGCAAATCGACAGGGGCACTCATCAGCAGGGTCTCCAATCATTGAGACCAGCCTAAACGCACAACGCGCCTACAGGCAGAACCAGAGGCGCGTACCAGATCAGCAGCTTATGCAGTCAATACCAGAAGCAATCAGCGCCGTGACGCCAAGCAATTCTCCAAACAGCGCTGCAGCTGCGCTTCGCACGCCGCCCGGTTAGCAGTCGATTTGTAGCACGCGCCAAAGGCTGCCTTGCAGCTCTCAGAGCAACCTGCACCCTGCGCATTAACCGCGCACGTCGGCACTGATGCACCGGCGGCAAGCACCGTCAGGATCAACACAAAACTAAGCGTCATCGTTTTGAGGCGCCGCACCGCAAACCTCCTCCAACCCTGTCAGACCGTAAGACTACGACCTAAACCCGCTGGTGGTCACTGTTAAGTCTCGGCGCTTCTCCTAAGCCCTAAGGCATGAACCGCAACTGAACGCTCAGCGTGCCTCTCCACAATCACGCCAAAAACGTCATAAGATGCTGTTTTTACAATGCTTTAAAATGTGTACGCGTCGAACAATGGCCGCACACTCCGCCCCCACGCCCCTTCATAGAGCGCCAACAATTCGTCGGCCGGTGTCTTGCCGCTGCTCACAATGTCGTCGAGCAAATCGAGGTACCGCGTCTCATCGACACCCGCTGCATCCCGCCGCCCGCGTTTGACCAAGCCCGCCCGCGAAATCGTCAGCGTCTCACGCGCAACATCTTTCACCGTCCCCTTCCGGAACGATGCATCAAGCGCCTGCCCCGGCACGCTGTTTCTGAGCTGATCCCGCTCTGCAGCCGTCCAATCCTTGACCAGATCCCACGCCGCATCGAGCGCCGTCTGATCGTAGAGCAACCCCACCCAATACGCCGGCAGCGCCGCGATCCGCCGCGCCCGACCACCATCCGCGCCACGCATCTCCAGAAACCGCTTAAGCCGCACATCTGGAAACAGCGTCGTCAGGTGGTCCGCCCAATCAGCAATCGTCGCATGCTCGCCCTGCGCCGCAGCCAAACTCCCGCTCATAAATTGCCTAAACGACGCCCCCGCCACGTCGATGTAACGACCATCGCGATAGATAAAATACATCGGCACATCGAGCGCGTAGTCGACATAGCGCTCGTACCCCATGCCGCTCTCAAACGCGAATGGCAGATTTCCAGTGCGGTTCTTGTCCGTATCGCGCCACACTTCCCCGCGCATGGATTTAAACCCGTTCGGTCTGCCCTCGGTAAATGGTGACGAGGCAAACAATGCCGTCGCAATCGGCTGCAACGCCAGCGATACCCGCAGCTTCTTGACCATGTCCGCTTCGGTCTGGAAGTCGAGGTTCACCTGGATCGTACAGGTGCGATACATCATATCGAGACCACGACTGCCGACCTGCGGCATGTACCGCGTCATCACGCCATAACGCTGCTTCGGCATGGTTGGCATCTCGGCCCGCTGCCACGTCGGTGCGAACCCCATCCCGAGCATCCCGATGCCCAGATCACGGCCAATAGCCTGACACTGATCGAGATGCGATTGCGTCTCCGCCGCCACGTCATGCAACGTCACCACCGGATCGCCCGAAAGTTCAAACTGCCCACCGGGCTCCAGCGACACCGTGCCGCCAGCCTGCCCGTCAGGCCGCTTGAGTGCGATGATATTCTCGCCCTCCATGATTGCTTCCCAACCATAACGCGAGATCAAATTCTCCATCAGCGCCCGTACGCCACGCGGCCCCTGGTAGGGCACGGGCTTCAAGGTATCGGTGTGAAAGAGAAATTTCTCGTGCTCCGTCCCAATGCGCCACAAATCAGGGGTTTTCTCGCCTTTAGCGATCCATTGGATCAGCTCATCGCGGCCACGGATGGCTGGGCTCGGCTCGGTATCCTGCCGGGTGGACATGGGAAGGCCTTTCGCAAAAGTTCAGCGTCCGGCGGATCACGTCATCCGTCAGCGCTTCGGCTGTTATGAGGGCACAACCGACCGCCGACAAGCCCCTCCCGCAACCCAGGTGCAGCCCCCCGCGATCACAACCTATTGAGCATCGGCAGTCGACCCGAACCGCCCTCATTCCTGCCCTCTTTACAGCATGACGGATCTGCGCCCCGCCCCTCCTTGACCCAACGCTCGTCCTAGCCACAGGTAACATCCAAAACTGAAGCACCGAGGAAACGACCATGGGCCAGTCTGACGAATTTCATAATCTTGATAATACCAACGACGGTTTGTTCCGCGAACTCGGCCCCGGCCTCACCACACGCATTTTTGCCGGCGAACAAGCCATGCTCTCGGTCGTAACCATCGCCCCCAACACCATGGGCACCATGCATCATCACCCAGAAGAGCAATGGGGCGTACTGCTCGACGGCTCCGCCATCCGCTTCCAAGGCGGCGAAGAAATCGCCGTCAAGAAAGGCGACTTCTGGCGTACCCCTGGCCACGTCCCCCATACGATGCGCGCAGGCCCCGACGGCGCTCGCGTCCTCGACATCTTCAGTCCCCCACGGCCTGAGTATCGCAAACCCGGCAAAGGCTTCGCCTCGTCATAAACTCAGCCAAGCCTAAATGCTTCCAGCGCCTTCACCATCCATCACTGCACCCTCACGTCATTCCGAGATCCTCCGCCATGACCAACTCCACGCCACTTACCCGCCGCACAATACTCGCTTCAGGCGCAGCAGCCTTGGCAGCAACCGCGACCCCAAGCTTCGCCCAAGCCAACATCACCACGCTCGTCGTGCCATTCCCGCCCGGCGGCTCGACCGACGCCCTCGCCCGCCTATTGCAACCGGGGCTCCAAGAAAAACTCGGTCGCACAGTCCTGGTCGAAAATCGTGCTGGTGCTGCAGGATCGATTGGCGCGGCTCAAGTGGCCAAGGGAGCGCCCGATGGCACATCGCTACTCATCACCTTTGACAGCCACGCCGTCATCCCCGCCATCCTCGAAAAGCCGCCCGTCGATGTCGAGAAAGAGCTCGTACCGGTCTTCCTCGTTGGCACCGCGCCCTACGTTGTCGCCACCGGCACCGACAAACCCTTCAAGTCCTTCGCCGACGTCATTGCGGCCGCCAAAGCCAAGGATGGTTCGGTGACCTACGGCTCCGTTGGTATCGGCACCATCGGCCATCTCGCCATGACAGTTCTCGGCAAACGCGCAGGCGTCAATCTCACCCACGTTGCCTATCGCGGAGGCGGTCCAGCGATGAACGATTTGATCGGCGGCCACGTCGATCTCGTCTGCGGTTCTGCTGCCCTCATCTCTCCCCACATCACGGGCGGCAAAGCGCGCCCGGTCATGCAGTTAGGCGCCAAACGTCTGGACCGCTTCAAGGACACTCAAACCGCAATAGAAGCAGGTTTTCCTGATTTCACCGCCGAAGCCTGGTGGGGCGTATTTGCACCCAAGGCCACGCCTGCGGCCATGGTCGACGACATCGCGCAAAAATTCAAAGCCGTCATTTCAGACCCCACCATTTCTGCGCGCCTGCGCGAAACGCAAGAAATGACGTTGATCATGGGCGGTCCCAAAGAACTCGGCACCTTCTTCGATAAAGAATTAAAGGCATGGGGCAAAGTCGTTCGCGACAACAGCATCAAAGCGCAATAACCCCATCCAAAAAAAGCATCAAAAAGGATTGTTGCCATGATCGGATTACGCATCGCCCTCCGCGAGCGCACTGTTTCACCGGCCCTCGTCGCACGTGCAAAAAAAATAGCCGTCGCCAATCTAAGTGACTGCATGAGCCGCTTGTTTTCGGCTCCACCCGCTCTGCGTCCCATGCACGATGGCACATCCATGGCCGGTGTCGCCATCACCGTCCGCGCACGTCCCGGCGACAATCTCATGCTGCACAAATCGCTCGACCTCGCAGGACCCGGCGACATCATTGTTTGCGACGGCGGTGGTGATCTCACCAACGCGCTGATTGGCGAACTGATGCTCGCCCATGCCGCCAAGCGCAAGATTTCTGGCGTGGTGATTTACGGCGCCATCCGCGACGCCGACGCCGTGCGTCAAGCATCGCTCCCCGTCTTTGCCGCCGGCGTTACCCACCGCGGCCCTTACAAAGACGGCCCCGGTGAGATCAACACCCCCATCTCGCTCGGTGGCGTCGTCGTTAATCCCGGTGACCTCGTGGTGGGCGACGCTGATGGCGTATTAGTCATTCCCTACGCTGACGCCGAAGCGGTGATCGTCGCCGGAGAAGCCAAGCAGGCGGCGGAAACTAAAACCAAATCCGAAATTGCCTCAGGCACCTGGGACCGCGCTTGGATCGATGCCAGCCTAAAACGCCTCGGCTGCAAATACGAATAAGTCATCGGTTCAGCGCGTCCGAACACATCATAAGCACCTTTTTGCGCCCATGAGCAAAACTCATGCGGCGCACCGATGACTCTGAAAATTATGCGTGCTAGCGTCACATCATATTCAATAGATACTTTGAAATCCCGGCCGGGATACCGGCGGGAGAAATGCCGGATCCCGTTGGACACCCCCACGTCCCCTCCCCCAATGCGGGGTCCGGCATTTGTTTCTCAGCTCTTTTTTGGGCTCCGCTTAGCCCTTCAGGCTCCGCCAAGAGAACCAAGCTACAATTGATCCCACGACCAGCGGCACCAATCCGAACCAAGTCAGATCATTCCAGAACTGCTGTGGTTCGCTGGCCCGCCGCGCGACATGCCCGACCGCTGACGCCCCCTGTGTCATCGACACGCTGATTTCGCCGCTTTTCAGCGCCAGATACGTCACCGCCGCCCCAACGAACGCTGCAATACCGCCCAAAAACGTGGCAATCAGCGCAAACCCAAGTTTAAAGATCGACATCAAACGCGCTCCTGGTCATCAGCCGGTTGAGTAAGGCACAATCCTCAGTAGCACGGCTCGCGCGCCACTGCCGCAGCCAAAACGACCTCGCGTCGGGCCAATCCCGCCCCCCATCCAAATCTCTGTCCGCGCTCCATTTCAAAATCCCCCCGTCATCGCCACGCCGGTGGCCACCAAAACAAGCAACCGCGCAGGTAGCCGCCAATGTTTTGCATTGCACCCTCGCCTCGGTTATGACCACCCGAATATCTAGAACCGAAGCAAATCTAAAACACCCGCTCAAAGATCCCTCATGGCCAAATACACTTCCGATTTCCTCAACATCCTTGATGAGCGTGGCTTCATTCACCAATGCTCCGACTTCGGCGGCCTCGATGCGTTAGCCAAAAAGGGCGACGTCGTCACTTATGTCGGCTATGATTGCACCGCCCCCTCGCTCCACATCGGCCATTTACTGTCGATCATGATGTTGCATTGGTTGCAACGCACGGGCGCGGGCAAACCCATCACCCTCATGGGCGGCGGCACCACCCGCGTCGGCGATCCCTCAGGCAAAGATGAAACCCGCGTCATCCGCACC
>JABFRJ010000384.1 GCA_013141255.1 Hyphomicrobiaceae bacterium | reverse complement strand
GTTGTAGCCGCTCCGGCATCAGCTTGTTCAAGCGTTCGGAGAATTCGCGACCAACGTCATCATCGCCATCGATACCATTGTGACGGTAGTAAACCGCTTGAGCGAGAAAGATGCGGCCCGGATGATCGATGCCCGACATGCCGGAATGAGCGACGACATTGAGACTTTGCTCACCCCGATAGTCGGGATGTGCGCGCCAGCCAATATCAGACAAAAGGCACGCGGCATGACGCAAGCGGCGCTCGTCGTCCGTTTCCTTCGGTCCACCCGGACCAAAGATGGCATCGGTCCAAGCACAGAGTTCATGCGCGTGCGCAATGGAGCGTGAACGCAGTTGAGCATAGTCGGTAGCAAATGCAATCAGCGGGTCTTTGGTCTGCTCGTGCGGTCCAAGCAATTTGTAAAGCAAGCCTTCGCGGATGCCGAAGACGGAGAACACAACGCGCTCGGCCTTGATCCGCTTCAGCGCGCGTTCAAGCACAAGAGCACCATAAGTCAGTGTTTCGCGACGCGCTTTTGAAACCGCTTCAATACCTTCGAGCCCCTGCCCTTTTTTGGATTTGCGCACGCGCTCGCAAAATTCAATCGTGTCGCTGGCTTTGAGCGTATACCCCTGCATCACGCGCAGCGGATACTTGGTGGCTTCCATATGCAGTTTTGCCAGTGAGCGCCAAGCGCCGCCGACGACGTAGAACGTGCGACCTTGCCCGTTTGCCAGCCAAGCGGCACGGTCAAGCTCGCGCTCGGTAAATTCGAACGCCTTGTCAATCTTTCCCTCGCAACTGTCGATCAACCGCAAGCCGCCCAGCGGCAAGGTGATCGCGTTTTGCCGCTGCGTGCCCTTGAGGTCGATCAGTTCGAGCGAACCGCCGCCCATATCGCCAATAATGCCATCGGTATTGCCAAAGCCCATGATGATACCAGCCGCCGCCATTTCGGCTTCCTGTTCACCACTCAAGACTTCGATATGAACACCCAGCGCCTTTTCGCTCTGCGCAATAAAGTTCTTCCCATTTTTGGCTTCGCGACAGGCAGCCGTTGCAATGGCGCGAATATTCTTGACTCCAAGAACGCGCGTAATGGCCCGGAAGCGCGCGAGGGCTTCCAAGGTCCGAGCAACACCAGCCTCATCAAGATTGCCCGTTGTAGCAATGGTGCGACCGAGCCCCGCTAAGACCTTCTCATTAAAGATCGGCGTCGGCGCGCGCACAGCGCCTTCATAGACGACCAAACGCACCGAGTTGGAACCGATATCGACCACCGCAATCGGCTCGAGTTCGATAGCGTTGATGCGATCGCCATTTTGTTGCGTGTAGAGTGCGCGCACTGAAAACCTATCGTTGGACCCATCAGGACTTTTCGCGTTCCGTCTTTGCTGGGCTGTCGAAACGCGGCGGATGGCTCTGTTTCAACGATTGGCCGCGCCCTGACAAGCTTGGATTTGTCATAAAATAGGTGTGGGCGTTGAAAGGTTGGTCACCTTTCGCCGCATTGACGCGATTTGCACTGCCGTCTGAGGCGATAAGCCAGCTCTGTTGGTTGTCTTTGAGACACGCCACCATGATTTGATCAAGGATCTGGGCGTGCACGGTCGGATTGTTAATCGGCACCATCGCTTCAACCCGGCGATCCAAGTTCCGCGGCATCATATCAGCCGAGCTGATATAGACGACGGCGCCAGCAGCCGGAAGTCCGTGCCCATTGCCAAAGCAATAGATGCGGCCATGCTCAAGGAACCGCCCGATGATACTCTTAACTCGGATGTTGTCGGACAAACCCTTAATACCTGGACGCAAGCAACAAATGCCGCGCACAACGAGGTCGATACTCACACCCGCTTGGCTTGCAAGATAAAGATTTTCGATAATCTCCGCGTCCACAAGCGCATTCATTTTCATCCAGATCGCAGCTGGACGTCCAGCCTTGGCATGAGCAATTTCCTCGCGGATATGCGCCAAGACGCGGGCCCGCACGCCGCGAGGGCTCGCGGCCAAGGTCTCAAGCTCAGAGGGTTCGCCGTAGCCGGTTACAAAATTGAAGATGCGGCTGACATCTCGACCAACGGCGGGATCGGCCGTGAAAAACGAAAGGTCAGTATAAACCTTCGCAGTGATTTGGTGGTAGTTGCCGGTGCCAATGTGGCAATAGGTGGCGAGATCTGCCCCCTCCTTCCGTACAATCAGGCCGAGCTTTGCATGTGTTTTGAGTTCAACGAAGCCATAAACAACATGCACACCCGCACTTTCAAGATCGCGGGCCCAACGGATGTTCGCGGCTTCATCAAAGCGCGCTTTCAGTTCCACAATGGCTGTGACGGATTTGCCCATTTCGGCGGCTTCTTTGAGCGCACGCACAATGGGGCTGTCGTGGCTGGTTCGATAGAGCGTCCACTTGATCGCCATAACCGTCGGATCGACGACTGCTTGCCGCAGGAATTGCAGCACCACATCGAAACTCTCATAGGGATGATGGACCAATAGATCCTTTTTGCGCACAGCGGCGAAGCAATCACCATTGAACTCGCGAATACGTTCGGGGAAGCGAATATTGAAAGGACGGAAGACCAAATCAGGACGATCCGACACAATCATCTGCGCGGTATCGACAAGCCCTAGCAGTCCTTCTTTAACGAAAACGCCTTCCTTTTCGATGCGCAATTGCTCAATGACAAAGCGCATCAGACGTTGCGGCATATCACCATCAATCTCGAGACGGATGACGTGCCCGCGTCGACGGCGCTTAAGCGCGCTCTCGAAGGATCGGACCAGATCTTCAGCTTCTTCATCGATTTCAAGGTCGCTGTCACGCAGCACCCTGAAAGCCCCCTGACCGCGCGATTTGAAACCCGGAAACAACCGTGTGATAAACAGTCCAATCAAGACTTCGATACGAATAAAGCGAATTTCAGCTGAACCTTCTTTGCTCCCGTCATTCGCAGGCAAGCGAATGAAACGTTCAAGCTGCGCCGGAATCGGCAGCAACGCATGCATCGTTTTAGCCGGAGTATCCTCGCGGAAGAGTTCAACGCCCAAGGTGAAACCGCGATTTTGAATGAACGGAAAGGGATGCGCGGGATCGACCGCAATCGGTGTAAGAACCGGGAAGATACGCGTCAAAAACTCCCGTTCGAGCCAATGCCGTTCGTGGTCACGCAGTTGCTTTTCACTAACAATGTGAACACCCGCCTGCGCCAATTCGCCGACCAACGCGGTCCAAGCCGATTGCTGGTCCGAAACAAGTTGCGTCGCAGCCGTATTAATCGCCGCCATCTGCTGTGTTGGGGTTAGGCCATCTTGGGTTGTCGTTGTCACCCCGGCTGCGATCTGCCCGATAACACCAGCAACGCGAACCATGTAAAATTCATCAAGGTTTGACGCCGAAATTGAGAGGAAACGCAAGCGCTCCAACAGTGGATGCCGAGCATTAGACGCTTCTTCCAGCACACGCCGATTGAACTGCAACCATGAAAGCTCACGATTGTAATAGCGTTGAGGGCCTTGCGGCAACTCATCGCCCTTGACCGAGCCAGTCGAGGCCAGCGCGGGCGGCCCTGACATCTTACGAATTTTACTTTCTGCGTTCGTCATAGCGGGGTCCTGACGGCGAAAGGAATTTAACTATCGGATAAATCGGTTGCGTCTTGCGGCGATCCAAGGCGCGCGAGAATATCGCCAGCTAGCGCACGCGAGACTTTGCGATGCGTTGCTAAAGAGAGGCTATCGAGTTCACCAACGATGGTTTCAGCGGCTGCAATCGAGCGTTCCATGCGTGCCAAAACAAATGCAATCACGGTCGGCTCAACCGTTAGCTGGCGGTCAGCGAAAAGCTTCACCAACACGGCGCGCAGCAGCGCATCGTCGGGCGGACCGATGCTGACCAGCGGAATGGCGCGCAAACGCGACCGAAGATCAGGCAACGTCACAGTCAAATCGCCCGGTGATTTAGCCGATGTCAGCAGCATCGAGAGTTTGTGTTCGCGCGCCAGATTGAGCATATGAAATAGCGTGCGTTCATCCCCAACACCTTGATCAAGGTTCTCCACCACGAAGGTTTTAGCGCGGGAAAAGCGCCCAACGTCAGCTTCCGTCAAATCGACGGCGTCACACGTCTCAGCGCCCGAGCGATAGCGCCAAACATTGGCGAGATGGGTTTTACCCGATTGCGCTGCCCCTTCGACAATGGCCGCGAAATGCGGCCAATGCGGCCAACTGTCAATCATCGCAAGCGCAGTTTCGTTGGATGCACCGACCAGAAAATCCTCAGCCCCAAGCGCGGGTCGATGGGGCAAATCAAACGTCAGTTGCCGCGGCGTTGGGTCGGTCATCTCGAGTGCTTTGATCCCTGCGCTTCAGCCACGCCCGTATTGGCAACCACTGTGCCTTTGTAGACATCGCTTTCAAGATACCGCGCGAATGCGAAGCGAACGACAACCGCGAGCGCTGCCGACACAGGTACCGCGATGAGTGTGCCGACGAAGCCGAACAGATAACTAAAGGCGAACAGGGCAAAAATCATCCAAACCGGATGCAAGCCAATCTTCTCACCAACCAGCGATGGGGAAAGAAAAGCTTCTAGAATTTGCCCGATAAAAAAGACAGCAAACGTCAACCCCAGCATCGTCATATCACTGCCATATTGCGATAATGTGACAGCGAGACCTAAAGCAACGCCAAAGCACCAACCAACCACCGGCACAAAACTCAGCAAACCCGTAGTGAGGCCGATGAGGACACCGTAACGCAGCCCCAAAAGCGACAGTCCAACCGCGTAAAAAATACCAAGTATGAGGCATAGCGCGCCTTGTCCACGCACGAATGCTCCAACAGCTGCGTTCACATCATCAAGCAATTGCCCAATTGTATCCGCATGGTCACGCGGTAGCCATGAATGAAACCGGCTGACAATTTTGTGCCAGTCGACCAGGAGGTAGTAGACGACCATCGGCGTGACCAGGGCGAGCGACAAGAGATTAATCAGCGCCGTCCCGCCGTTCCAAATCCATGTCGCCAGGCCACCGAGTGACGTGCCCAGATTAGCCTGCAGGTCGGCGATCATTTTATTGATCCCCTCTTGGATCGATGGATAGCGTGCGCCCGTGCGCTCCCGTAGGACGGCATCAACACTGGCCCGCAGCCGATCAAGGTCAGACGGCAGTGCTGCGAGCATTTGTTTCAACTGATCAAACAGCAGCGGCAATAAGAGAGTCACGGCAGCGATAGCGAATGCCATAGTGAACGCGATGATCAGCGCAACGCCAAATGTCCGCCTCAGCCCCGCGGCTTCCAATCGGTCGGCGACGGGGTTGAGAAAATAGGCCAGCAAGAAGCCCAAGACGAACGGCAGCAAAATCGGACGAAAAAGCGCGAGCAACAGCAACAAGCCTGCAAATGCGGCGAGCCAGAACAGATGCGTTCGGTGTTCGGCGGTCATCAACTGACTTTCCACGTCAAAAACAAACTGACGCCTGATACGCCTGACCGAACCTAGTTAGCCAAGCAACGATTCAGACCAACTCCAATCTGAATGCTCAGTTGGGCGCGGCGCGTCTCAGAGTTGGTATCGCATTCCGCGTTGGGATCAAACCGCTGAGCCCAACTCAAAGACCAGACTTCGGTGTCATCCACACGAAATCCAAGGGTTTTCCAACTCTTTCGGCATTTTAAGTGGTCAATCAAGCTTCGTGCTCTCAATTGGTCCCGTCATATGGCGGAGCCAAGCACGCAAATAGGCCGCCGTGGATAAGAACGTCAGCAAACCCGTGATAAAAACCAGGACTTGCCGCGTTTGCATGTACCCAAGCCCGAAAGCATCATCAGCCAACACAAACGAGGCCAACACCAATTGCGACGCCGTGTTCAATTTCGATATAATGAAGGGCTTAATCACCACTGGATGATCCATCAGCCATGACAGCAAAATAGCGAGCACGATCAAGACATCGCGACTGACCACAGCGACCACCAGCCACAGCGGGATCTCATTTCGTGCACCAAGCGCTATATAAATCGAAACAATCAGCAGCTTGTCGGCCATCGGATCGAGATACGCGCCGAGTTCGGTTTGCGAGTTGAAGCGTTTGGCCAGATAACCATCGACCGCATCAGAAATACCGGCGGCCACAAAGATAAAGAATGCAGCTTTGGACTGGCCAGACAGCAACAGCCAAAAGACGATCGGCACCGAAATGACCCGACCCAACGTGATGAAATTTGGAAGATTGATGTTCAAGAGAGAGACGCTCGGCTGAGTAAAATTGTCCACCCAAGACTAAATCTTTGGCGGCGCGACGGTACAGAACAGCCATACTACGTGGTGCGAGGCTATGCCGTCGAGTGGGCCTTCACTTACCCACACATCGCAGTAACCTGCTAATATCAAAGCGTTTTACGGCGCCGTCAAAATCCAACCCGCATTACCCTGTCGCAGCAACAGCCCATGCTGCGGCACAGCATCAGCCAAATCTTCGATAGATCCCGCATAATTGACAACCAACCGTGCCGTGCGGCCAGACATACCCGCGACGTCGATATTGCTGACACCAGGCACCCGCGCAAGCCTGCGGCTCAAATCCTGCCACTCACTCATGGCGCGAAATTCAGCTGACAGTTGCAGCGTGCCCGAAGCTCCGCCGTTCTGACGCTGAGTGCGACCGGTTTGGGCAACGTCTGGATCCCAACCAGCGCTTGGCCCAGCGCCTGGCCCAGCTACTGGTGACGAAATATTGGCTAGCCCGCCGCCTTGATCGCGCACGGTTACAGCTTTCCAACGACCTTCAAGTACGCCCAACGAAATCACGGCCGCGAGTTCGGCTGTGTACCCAGGATCAGTACTATCAATCCGGTAGCTTCTGCTCCAACTGATCGGGCCGACTGCATCGCGACCGGCAAGCGTTACTTTCAGCTGATTGTTTGCCGCATCAACAACCGCAATAGCCGCCACCAAGCGTTCGGGATCGCCATATTCAGTGGCAAAGGTGCGCAACATGCTCAAATCGCCTTTGGCCATGGCCATAATGGTGTCTGGGTGAATGCCGTCCTTTTTGACTTCAACTTTCGCGGGTGCAAGCGCATGCTCGACATCGACATTTTTCCAGGCCTGCGACCACGCGTCGAGCTTCAAACCTGTGGGTAACTTTTCGCCAACCAGCACAGGCACCAGCACAATGGCTGGCGCAGCCTTATCAGCGTAGGGGATTCCGCGCCTGTCGAGCAAATCGCGCACACCTTGGGCCTGGAAGATGAAATCTAGATTGGCGAAATACTCGGTCGTTGAATTACGCTCAGAACGAACCGACACGCCATCAATCAGCGCCTCCGGTTTGCCCAAGTCGAGATCCTTGATGCGACCATAGGCCGTCACTGGCACCAATCGCTTAATCAGCGAGCGCAGTGCCGCTTTTTGACCATCAGCGAGCGCTTTTGCCTTTGCCGTAACCGCATCGTTGGCGCGAGCTTCGACCGGGTAATTGCCGACCGTGAAAATCTTGTCCGCGGGTGACGCGGCTGAGACGTCGTTTGCGGCAACGAGTGCCAGCCCTAAGAACGCCGCCACAGCACCAGCAAAACTGGTCAAACGTGTCACCTGCCAAACATTTGGCCCTCTATTGCTTGGCTCTCGATCACTTGACCAGCTCTCGTGCGTCATTCAATCGCCCCTTGACCGAAAACCTAGATCCCACATGGATCCAGCTATATCCGGGTGTTGCCATATCCGGGTGTTGCATGTCAGGCGGAGAGCCTGCTAACTCGCCTCGAAAATCGCCGTCTCGACCCGCTGCCTCATCGGCATCGGCTGATTTGGCGACACGCGCGGACCACGATTCTCCCCTTGTATCCATATCAGGGGGAAGCAATCGGGCAAAGTTGGGACGTTGACGCTAAAACCTTTGCCCCAACCCGCTTGTATCTTAACTTTGGAACGAAGCGTCGATCTAGTCTCACTTTTTTGGTTCCATGTCCCATCTCGTCCTATAGCCCAATGATCCCTGCCCAACGATCCTAGAAAGCCGCGCCGATGACCGACAAAAAAGCACCATTCACCGCGCAGCCCAACGAAACCGTGTCCTACCGCGACGCGGGCGTCGACATCGACGCCGGCAACGCCTTGGTGCAAGTCATCAAACCTCTCGTCAAAGCCACGCGCCGCGTCGGCGCTGATGCCGACCTTGGCGGCTTCGGCGGTTTGTTCGACCTCAAAGCCGCAGGCTTCCGCGATCCAATTCTTGTCGCCGCCAACGACGGCGTCGGCACCAAACTCAAAATCGCCATCGACACCGGCTTGCACGATACCATCGGCATCGACCTCGTCGCTATGTGCGTCAACGATCTCATCGTGCAAGGCGCAGAGCCGCTGTTCTTCCTCGACTACTTCGCGACCGGAAAACTCGACATTGAAAATGCGCGGCGCGTCATCGGCGGCATTGCTGCAGGCTGCAAAGAAAGCGGTTCCGCTTTGATCGGCGGCGAAACTGCCGAAATGCCCGGCATGTATCAGGCAAAAGACTACGACCTCGCCGGCTTTTCAGTGGGCGCAGTCGAGCGCGATGAAATTTTGCCGCGCGCCGACATCGCGTCAGGCGACGTGCTAATCGGATTGCCGTCGTCAGGTGTGCATTCTAACGGCTACAGCTTGGTCCGCAAACTTGTCGAACGCGCAGGCCTCTCATGGGATCAACCCGCACCTTTTGCTCCGGCACAAACCGTGGCTCAAGCGCTCCTTGTGCCCACGCGCATTTATGTGAAACCGCTTCTTGCAACCCTTAAAGCCACCGGCGGCGGCGGCGTCAATGGCGCCATCAAAGGT
>JABFRJ010000124.1 GCA_013141255.1 Hyphomicrobiaceae bacterium | reverse complement strand
CCGTGCGCGGCGCAATGTTAAACATTGCTCCGCAGACACGGGACCTTCTCACAAGTTTGGCACTCGCTGCATCATTCCCACAGCTGCTGACAAGGTCCCGTGTCTGCGGGGCAGGACTTCGTCCCGCGCCGCGCACGGGATGACAGTGGAGATCTGCTTTGCACGAGTGTCAAGCACGAGCGCGCCCGCTCGCGCAGGTGAGCAAACCAGAGAAATGCGCGACCGATGCGGAAGCATCGCCCCGCCCGTCGCGCATGCGACAACCAACTAAGGAGCATGCCGATGTGCGCAGCACATCGAACAGCATGCGTGAGGTCAAAAGGACTGTGGTCAGACAAGACTCCATAACCAAGCTGCGCCACGCACGCCGGACGCGTCGCCCCATTTGGGAGGTCGTACGACGACACGCTGATCCTCGGCAAAGATGTAGGGTGCCATGCGTTCGGGCAACTCACGATAAAGGTGCGGCATTTGCGAAAGTCCACCACCAAGTAAAATCACGTTCGGGTCGAGAATATTGATGATCATAGCCAATCCACGCGCCAGACGCTCACAATGACGATCTAGGGTGGCCTGAGCAGAGGTATCACCAACACGAGCTTTGCTGACAATCATCTCGCCGGTCGCTGTGAGCCCAGTGGCGCGCGCATAGTCCGCCTCAAGCCCGCTACCCGATACCCAAGTTTCAAGACAGCCCGCGCGTCCGCACCAGCACCGCGTTACGCCCACTTCGTCAGCCGTCATCCATGGCAGCGGCGTGTGTCCCCATTCTCCGCCAATGGCGCGCGGACCATCAACCAGCCGCCCGTCAATCACAATACCACCGCCGCACCCGGTTCCGACAATCACACCAAAGACGGTGCGTTGGCCGTCCCCCGCGCCATCAGTCGCCTCCGACAGCGCAAAGCAGTTCGCGTCGTTGGCCATCCGCACAGGACGTCCAAGACGGATTTCCAAATCGCGTTTGAGTGGCTTGTCATTGAGCCACACGGAGTTGGCGTTCTGCACAAGCCCAGTACGTGGTGCGATCGAGCCAGGCATCCCAATTCCGATGCTCGCAGTCACGCCAGCTGAGCGCTCAAGCGATGCGATGCAATCGCAAATCGCAGCGATTGAGGCAGCGTAGTCGCCTTGTGGCGAGCGCACGCGGGTCTCGGCCATCGGTTGTCCACAAGCGTCCAGTACAACTCCAGCAATCTTGGTACCGCCAAGATCGATGCCAAGTCGAAAAGACTGTTGTGCCCTGGCTTCAGATACCGCAGTCATAAAAATATTTCTCGCGTGTCGGATGCTCAAAATCGATCACATGCTGTACTCCGGTCGCGGCCCTGAGAGCAGAATGTGTGCAGCAACAACTTGCTCCGGTGGCAGTTGACGCTCTGCCGCAAAAACCAGCAACAAGCTCTCATCGCCGCAGATATGCTCAAGCACTGCCGCCAAAACCGCCCGTTCACCGGCATTTTGCATAAGATAATCCGGCGTCAAACCGCTATCGGTTAAGAACCGATTAAGGCGCGGCGGATCAGCAGCCAGCAAAGCAAGACCGCTCGCGGCCACGTCTTCAGCGCCACTCACGCTCATTTTCGGAGGCTTCGGTATCTTCAGTCGCATCAGGTTCTCGGTCAGATCATCGATCAGGATTAAGCGAATTCTTACGGGTCTTGGCGCACAGTACCAACTTCGAAGTGTCTGAGGCATGTCCCGCGGGAGGAACAACCTCGACATAGTGTGCGTAGCAGAAACCGGCGCTGAGAGCGATGACGTATCAAGAAAAAGCAACGTCGATCAAAGGGCGACCGGCCGGCGGAACGTCAGTTTCAGCCGCGCCGACAATCCTGATCGTCGAAGACAATGAACTCAATATGAAGTTGTTCCGCGATCTATTGGTCGCCCACGGCTATAAAACGCTGGAGACCCGGCGCGGCATGGACGCCCTTGAACTCGCCCGTACACATCGCCCCGCGCTCATCTTGATGGATATCCAACTCCCCGAAGTTTCGGGCTTGGAAGTCACACGCTGGTTGAAGGATGACGACGAGTTGGCGGCCATCCCCGTTGTTGCCGTCACGGCCTTTGCCATGAAAGGCGATGAGCAACGGATACGTGAAGGCGGGTGCGAAGCCTACATCGCCAAGCCCATTTCGATCGCCAGCTTCATCGATACTGTCCGCAAATTTGCGGGCCAACCAAAAAAATGATGACCAGAAAACGGGTCGCAAGCGCAGAGTTTCCGGAAGTCACCAATCAACAGTCCGCAGGTAATCGATGACCGCTCGGGTCTTAGTCGTCGACGACATCATAGCCAACGTCAAATTGCTCGAAGCACGCTTGAGTGCCGAGTACTTTGAAGTATTGACCGCTTACAACGGCCGCGAAGCGCTCGACATTTTAAGTCGAGAGCGCGTCGATGTTGTGTTGCTCGACGTAATGATGCCGGGAATGGACGGCTTCGAGGTCTGCCGCCGCATCAAAAGCGATGTGAAGATGCAGCACGTACCCGTCATCATGGTGACCGCACTAGATCAAGCCACCGATCGCATTCAAGGTCTTGAAGCCGGCGCCGACGATTTTCTAACCAAGCCCGTCGACGACGTAGCTCTCGTAACGCGTGTTAAAAACGTCGTCCGCCTCAAGATGCTGAACGACGAAATGCTGATGCGCGCCGCCACCACGCAGCAAATGGGCATGGGCACCGCAGGCCTCGCAAATTGGTCGGAAGCCGGCAATAACGGCCGCATTCTCGTCGTGGAAGATCACGCCCGTTCGGCGAGCCGCATGGTTGCGACGCTAGAAAAGCATCACCGCATCGACGTGGAAGCCGATCCCCAAGCAGCACTTCTTCGCACAGCCGATGCCAACTACGACCTGATCATAGTCTCTCTGAGCTTGCAGGAATCCGACGGTCTGCGCCTATGCTCGCAATTGCGCTCACTTGATCGCACACGGCACTTGCCGCTGATCATCCTGGTCAACATGGGCGAAGAAGCGCGCCTGTTGCGTGGCCTCGACATGGGTGTCAACGATTACCTCAATCGACCTATCGACTCGATGGAGCTGTTGGCGCGCGTTCGCACACAAATCACGCGTAAACGCCATTCTGATGTACTTCGTAATCGCATTGAGGAGAGCGTCGAAGCAGCCATTACCGATGGCCTCACCGGTCTCAACAATCGCCGTTACATGGAAACGCATCTGAAGTCGTTGATGGCACATGCCCGTGCCAACCAGAAGCCACTTTCGATCCTGATCACCGACATCGACTTTTTCAAGCGGGTCAACGATACCCATGGTCACGATGCTGGTGACGCCGTCCTCCGAGAATTCGCCAATCGATTGCGCCGCAACACCCGCGGCATTGACTTGGCGTGTAGGCTCGGCGGCGAGGAATTCGTCATCATCATGCCTGACACCGAGCTTATGCGCGGCTATCAAGTGGGTGAGCGGTTGCGGGCCTGTATCGCGGCCGAACCCTTCCGGGTCAATTCCGAAATCGAATTGCGCGTGACTGCCAGCGTCGGCGTTGCCACCTTCGCAGGCGATGCAGAAACACCTGACTCGCTCTATAAACGCGCCGATGGAGCGCTCTACGCAGCCAAGCGCGACGGTCGCAACCGCGTCATGGCGGATGCAGCTTAGTTCAGAAATATAGGCGGCATCACCGCATCAACTCGCGCATGGCACGCTCAAGGCCTTCGATGGTCAACGGATACATTCGACCATTGACGAGCGTCTGAATTACTTTAATCGACGGCGTCCACGCCCATTGGTCTTCGGGCGTCGGGTTGAGCCAGATGGCGTGCTCATAAATGTCTGTCACACGCCGCATCCATTGCGCACCAGCTTCTTCGTTCATGTGCTCAACCGATCCACCCGCGACTGTAATTTCATAGGGGCTCATCGACGCATCGCCGACAAACACCACTTTGTAGTCGGCCGGATACTTGTGCAGCACGTCCCACGTCGGCGTTTTTTCTGTCCAGCGCCGCGCATTGTCCTTCCACACGCTCTCGTAGAGGCAATTGTGAAAGTAGAAAAATTCAAGGTGCTTGAATTCTGACCGCGCTGCCGAGAACAGTTCTTCCACACCCTTGATGTGCCAGTCCATCGATCCACCAACATCGAAGAACATCAAAACCTTGACGGCGTTTCTCCGCTCGGGTCGCAGGTGAATGTCCAGATACCCTTTGTGCGCTGTCCCTTTGATCGTCCCGTCAAGATCCAGTTCATCCTGCGCGCCCTGTCGGACAAATTTCCGCAAGCGTCTGAGCGCCACTTTGATGTTGCGCGTGCCTAATTCAACCTGATCGTCAAAGTCTTTGAACTCGCGCTTATCCCACACCTTAATCGCACGGTTGTTGCGGTTCTTGGCTTGCCCGATGCGCACACCGGCAGGATTATAACCATCGGCCCCAAATGGTGACGTGCCGCCTGTGCCAATCCATTTGCTGCCGCCCTGATGCCGGCCTTTCTGCTCGTCGAGCCGCTTCTTCAACTCCTCCATGATTTTGTCCCAACCGCCGAGCGCTTCGACCTTCTCCTTGTCTTCCTCCGACATGAAGCGCTCACCCATCGACCTCAACCATTCTTCAGGGATCTGTGCGGTCGACGTCTCACTCATCAACTCAAGTCCCTTGAAGACGTGGCCGAAGACTTGATCAAACTTGTCGAGGTGTCGCTCGTCTTTCACCAGGGTTGAGCGCGAAAGGTAATAGAAATTCTCCACGCGATCATCTGCTACACCGGCCTTCATCGCCTCCATCAAGGTCAAATACTCCTTGAGTGTCACCGGTACGCGGGCCGATTTAAGTTCATAGAAGAATGTCGTGAACATCTGAGCGCGGCCCTTCAAGCATGAAGCCCATTTTTGCCACGGGATCGCTTTTAAGGCAAAGGCGCATCAAGCCGCGAAGTCATGCATGTCGGCGTCACCATTGCTGACCATCAACGGTTTGAACTAGGGCGCCCAAGTTCCGCTGATCAATTGGAGGCGGACGGCGGCTACAACGGCTTGAATACGTGTTGACGCCCTGAGCTTCTTCTTCGAATGTTCAACGTGATAGTTCACGGTCTTTGGAGACAATTCGAGGATTTGCGCAATCTGCCAATCAGATTTCCCAGCGGCAATCCATTCTAGAACTTGAATTTCCCTGCCGCTTAAGGGGCCGACGTTGTCACGGTTCCGTACCATGGTTCCGTCCGCCCTTTCATGGAAAGGGTCATGGGACTGAAACAAACTCTCGAATCCAGGGATCTCACAACTTTTGAATTCTAGATGTCCGTACATTCCGGCGCAACTCCAGATTGTTTGGCAAGGCTTGCTAGTTAGGACGTCAATGGCCTATCTGAGTTTGCCGAATCTCGCATCAGGTTGCAAAGAATGAATTCAGCGACTTTCAATTGCAGTAAATATTGAAGGTGGTAAAAAAAGCGAGTGCAACCAAAAAAATGTCGTGATGAACGCCCAATTGCGGTAACGCGGGTAATCCAGGCTGCAACTTAGTGCCGTTCATTAAGACAAGTGGTCAAGCGACATGCCTATGATTTCGTCGCCTCGCGGCGCCATTTAAACACTTCTGAAACGATATCGCGTACACGCACTTGTCGTCCCTCGCCAAACGCCAGTGGTCGAATGACATCCAACGATGCAACGCCAATCCGCGCCATCAGTGCCCCATTGAAGACACCCTCGCCTAAGCGTCGTGATAGTCGCCGCAGCATATCCTGGCCGACGAATTGCCCGAGTAGATCGTCTGTCAGCGCCACGCCGCCCGCGGCAATGAGATTGCCAACGACTGTTTTACCTAGACGCAATGAGCCAGCAAAGCCAGGTCGACCACCATAACTTGTCGCCACGCGGCGCAGCATTCGGAGTGTCTCGAAAATCAAAAACAAAAAGGCCAGCGACATCATCGGCATCATCGCAGTCACTGTCGCCACTCGCTTGGCCGACTCCGTGATAGCCCGCCGAGCCTCTTGATCGACGCCCGTGAGAACCTCACGCTCAACCAGCATGAGTAATTGGCCGGGATCGAGGACGTCGCTCCGATGCTGGCGTACCCGATCAACGGCCCATCGCCGTTCGGGCGACTGTCCATAGAGTAACAGCAAGCGATCCGCGATCGCACCTTCTGCTTTTGTATCTCGCTTTTCAATAGCAGCTCGCGCGTCCGCCTTGAGGCGCGACAAGCGGTTGAGGCGCAAAAAGCCAGCAACTTCTTTGAGCACAATGGCCAGCAAGGCTATAGCCACAACAGCAACAAGCCCGCGCACAAGCCAACCAATCGCATCGTCGCGCTCAAGCCCGACGCCAACGACTCGCCAGAACCAAAGTCCCGCTGATAATGCCAATGCGCCAACAGTAGCCGAAAGCAATAGTGCGCCCCAGCGAAAGCCTACCTGCGACAGGTCGCGCGAAATGAGTTTGCCCGATGTGGTGCCTCTTGGATCGCCAGTCTGATTTGGCGTTCCATCAACGTCGTCACGACCACTATCGGTGTCGCCGCGCGTTAGCGCCGGATCATCTGGTTTAAAGACACGCGGTTTGCGAGTATCATCGCGCGAACGAGGGGCGTCACTGCTCATGCGAGCTTGTCTCCAATTAGAAACTCAATCGCGCGGTCCAGACGTATATGAGGTGGTGCGAGCATACGACCATCAGGCAAATCTAAGGCCAAGCGCGGTGGCTTAAACTTGAGCACGCGAATATCTTCAGCGCCTACTGGCTGTTGCGCCATCGTACCATTGATCAAAGTCTCCGGATTGTCCGGAAGGTCGCCAGGAAAGAGCGCCGTCTCCGTGCGACCGTCAAAAATGACATCCGCAACTCGCTCGCCTGCGATCGGCGTACCAATGATACAAGGCAGCGCCGCATCACCATTGCCTGCCTCCGCCTCGCGCGTAGATCGAATAGCAGCCATCGCCAGCGTCTTAACTTCTGCACCGGCAAAAAGCGCACGCGCCATAGCCCGATCCGTCAGCGCCGACAGCAGCAGTTCTAATCGGTCATGGCTGGAACGATGCAAGTGATCCGCCTTCGTCGCTGCGAACAAAATTCGGTCGACCCGCCGCCCAAATAGTCGCGACGCAATAGTATTCGCGCCTGGACGAAACGCCGATAGCACGCTTGTGATGGCCTCGTTGAGATCAGAGACGGCACCCGGCCCAGCATTCAGAGCAGCAAGTGCGTCGATCAGCACAATCTGTCGATCAATTCGGCTGAAGTGATTGCGGAAAAACGGCTTAACAACGTAACTCTTGTAACTCTCAAATCGCCGTCCCAGTTGTCCGCCGAGCGACGCCCTGGCACCTTCCGTGCTGCGTGTAATGCTACCGCTCTCAGGCAACGGAAAAAACGTGAGCAAGGGTGATCCAGCAAGATCGCCGGGCATCAAAAAACGTCCAGGGCCCAGCGTCGATAACGCAGGCTCCTTCGCGCGCTGCGCCTCAAGGTAGGCGGTATAGAGCCGCGCACCTGTGAGTGCCACCGCCTCGTCAAGTGGCGAGGCACGATCAAGCGCAGCGATAAACTCCAGAAACGGTCGCGCAGCCGCTTGTCGGTGAGGCGTGTTGGCAGCCGCCAGCGCCTCGCGACTCCACGTGTCATAGTCTTGTTCCAGCAGCACAAGATCAATCAGCCACTCGCCGGGATAATCAATGATGTCGATATTCAGTCGTCCCGGACCAAGCGCTGGTGTCAGTAAACGCCGCAAGCTTGAGGTGCGCTGATATTCAATCGTCAACCGCAACTGACTGATACGATTTGTCCCGTCCGGCCATTGCGGGTCGGTGGCTCCGAGGCGTGCCAGATGATCTTCGTAACTAAATCTCGGAACATCATCGTCGGGTTGCGGTTCCAGATAGACGCGACCGATCCGCCCGTCTGCTTGGGCGGAAAAAAAAGGTAGCCGACCGTCTGCCAGCAAATTGCGCACCAACGCCGTAATAAAAACGGTCTTTCCCGCGCGCGAAAGCCCAGTCACTCCAAGTCGGACAGTGGGTACCACAAAGTCGTGTGCATAGGCACTCAGCGAGCGCGCCACGTCTGCGGCTGGTTCGGTCAGATCGGAGAATTTCAAGTGCGCCACCATTCGCCTCGCGTGATAACGCTAAGGCTCGCCCGGCCATCCGGGCAGGCTTCAACGTCACCGTCGCAATCAGTCTACGAGGCATAAAGGGACATAAGGGGCAGAGGCGCGTTAGGCAAGAACCACCGCCGCGGCGAGGCCCAGGTGCACACTGTAAATCGAGCAGCTCAGCTCAAAACAAGTGTCGCGACTGTGCTAGCTAGGACGACGACGGCCATCGCAACAAAGGCAAACGACTCGAGAAATTTCCACATCGGTCACCCCTTCTGTTCGACCGATACAACTCTACAGTTTGGCCGATGAAGCCTCGCTGAAGGCACCATTAAAGCACCATTCATCCAACAAACCGTTTATGGCCATTATCCCGTCGCCTCTCACGTCCTCGGTCGAGCTCAAAATGAGCGGTCCAGTGCTCGCATTGAGGCAAACGGCAAAATGGCGGCAACGCATTTTCCGAATGAAATCAGTCACGTCTCATAAAAACCAGTAGCAAACGGGAAAACCGGTCCAATTCACTTGATTTAGGCGCTTTGACCCAGTATTGGAGGGGCAGTCGAGGAGCTAGGCTCGTCGGCAACGGCCTTATGCGCGCTCGTCGCCGGTCTAAAGACCGGCGAAATCCGCCTTAAGACATGTGTATGGCAAGCGCCCGTAGCTCAGCTGGATAGAGCACCAGACTACGAATCTGGGGGTCAGAGGTTCGAATCCTTTCGGGCGCGCCACTCC
>JABFRJ010000259.1 GCA_013141255.1 Hyphomicrobiaceae bacterium | reverse complement strand
CGGCCCACTGTCACCAATTGAGCCCAAAATAGCTAACGCCTGCCTCGCCCACGACCGCCATCGCTACGACTGCGACCAAGTTGCCGTTTTGGACCACGCGCGCCGCCGCCAGGCGCCGAGTGTCCCGACTTGGGCTCCGACTGCATCTCAAACCGCAACGCTCCCGCCATCGGCACCGCTTCCACCAGCTTCACCCGCACCTGATCGCCGAGCCGGTACCCGCGCCTGCTCTTCTCGCCGACAAGCGCATGATGCACCTCGTCGTGATGGAAATATTCGTCCCCAAGCGTCGAGATCGGAATAAACCCATCCGCACCGCTCTCCTTGAGCCGCACAAACAGTCCCGACCGCGTCACACCTGACACGCGCGCATCAAACTCCAACCCAACTTTGTCACTCAGAAACGCCGCGATCAATCGATCCGTCGTCTCCCGCTCCGCCAGCATCGCACGCCGCTCGGCTTGGCTTATCATCATCGCGATCTCGCCGAGATCATCAATATCCTTATCGACCAACCCATCCTTGCCAAACTTGAGCGCACGGATCAGCGCTCGATGCACAATCAAATCGGCATACCGTCGTATAGGCGACGTGAAGTGCGCGTAACGCCGCAAAAACAAACCAAAATGCCCTAAATTCTCACGCGCATAAACCGCCTGGCTCTGCGAGCGCAACACCACTTCATTGACGAGATCTGCGACTGGCAAACCCTTCGCCCGCGTCAAAATCTCGTTGAAATGCGATGGCTTTAATTGCCCCGCTTTCGGCAACACCATATCAAGTGATGATAAGAAGTCGGCCAACGCGCGCAACTTTTCAGCACTCGGCGGCTCATGCACGCGGTAGACCAACGGCACTTTATTTTGCTCAAGCGTCTCCGCTGCCGCCACGTTGGCTTGAATCATAAACTCTTCAATCAACCGATGGGCTTCAAGTCGCTCCGGCACAAACACCCGCTCCACCCGGCCACTCGCATCAAGTAGAATTTTACGTTCAGGCAAATTCAAATCAAGCGGACCACGATGATCCCGCGCCTTCGACAAAACCTTGTACGCAGCCCACAACGGCTTCAACGAGCCCTCAAGCACGCCCGCCGCCTTGTCACTCGACCGCCCATCGATCGCTGCTTGCGCCTCTTGATATGAGAGCTTCGCGTGGCTCCGCATCATAGCCCTATGAAACGTATGTCCCCGCTTATGGCCCTGCGCATCAAATACCATTTCCAGCGCCAGACACGGACGATCCTCAAGCTCTCGCAACGAGCAAAGATCATTGGAAATTTTCTCAGGCAACATCGGCACAACCCGATCCGGGAAATAAACCGAATTACCACGCAGACGCGCCTCGCGATCAAGCCGTGATCCAGACACGACGTAGTGCGCAACATCCGCAATCGCAACCCACACAATATGCCCGCCAGGATTATCGGCGCTGTCATCCGGGATCGCCAACACGGCGTCATCGTGGTCACGCGCATCCACCGGATCAATCGTCACCAGCGGCATCGACCGCAAATCGATCCGCCCCGCCATTGTGAGACGTGGCAACTGTTCCAGCTCATCAATCACAGTCGGCGGAAACTCATCCGGAATGCCGTGCGCATGCACAGCGATCAACGAAATCTGCCGCTGATCATCGGGATTACCAAGCACGTCGACAACCTTCGCCGCCGGAATACCAAACCGTCCGGAGCGCACCAAATCGAAGCGCACGAGATCGCCGTTCTTGGCCTCCCCCTCGTTGCCCGCATCAATGATCCAGCTGCGCATTTCCTTCCGGTCAACCGGCTCAAGCCGTCCACCACCGCCGCTGGAATTCGCGCGATAGACACCAAGCGCTCGCGTTTTTTCATTGGGCAACTTCTTCATCGGTTGAATGGAATAGGCGTAATCCTCGTCATCCAGCCGTTGCGTCTTGGCAAGCACCCGATCACCGACACCGATCACCACATCCGCACGCCCGCGCTGCGCTCGGCTTTCGCGGAGAACCGCTTTGGGTCGCTCACCATCGTCAATATTCCATTGCACAGGTTCGGCGATTAGATCGCCGTCAGAGTCACGTCCAACGATGTCGAATGCACCCACAGGTGGTAGGAAACCCTTCTGCCGCAGCGCTTTTCTGTTGCCAGCCAATTGGCCGTCATCAGCCATCTCTTGCAATAATTTCTTAAGCGCGAGTCTGTCGCCGCCTTTGATGCCGAACGCGCGCGAAATCTCGCGCTTCCCCACTTGCCCCTGCGCCGTCCGCACAAACGCCAGAATATCCTCGCGTGTCGGCAACTCGCCTTCAGCAGGCCGCTTCACAGTCACGCGCGGCCCCGGAGCCGGTCGATTGATTTTTGTTTTCCGCGCCACGCTCAATCTTTCCGCGCTCTCGCGCCCTGCAACACCCAATCCATCAAGAAAAGAGTGACGAAACGCGATCTCCCTCCGCTTCCCCTTCTCCCTAAGGGAGAAGGTCCGCAATAGCGGGGATGAGGGGTTTTCATGTTAAAACAACGTCAATCTCAGTTGGCAATCAATCACGCCACCCCACCAATCATCTGCAGCCACTCGTCTTCCGTCAGCACTGTAACACCGAGCTCACGCGCTTTGTCGAGTTTCGACCCCGCATCTTCGCCCGCGATAACAAAGTCGGTCTTTTTAGAAACCGACCCCGCCACCTTTGCGCCGAGCCGTTCCGCTTGCGCCTTCGCTTCACTCCGTCCGAGGCGCGTCAACGTACCAGTAAACACCACCGTCTTGCCCGTAACCGCCGATTGCGTCGCCACCGGTCGCTCGAAATCCTTAACCGTCACATGCTTAAGCAATTCGTTGACCGCGTCCGCGTTATGCCCCTCAGCAAAAAACTGCAACAACGAGTCCGTGGCCACTTCGCCAATCCCATTGAGCGCCGCGAACGAGCGATAGTCCTCGCCCGGAAATTCAGACGCAGCCTTGCGCGCCGTATCAACAAAGTCTGCAACGCTGTCAAATGATTGTGTCAACGCTTCAGCAACCGCGCCGCGCACACCTTTCACACCCGACACTAACGTAGCAAATGATCCATGCCCCGCATCATCACCAAACAGTCCACCGTGCTTCGGCGTCCCCGCACCGATATGCCGAATAAGCGCCTCTGCCGACTTAAAGCCAACGCCAGGAATCTCAACAATGCGAGTATAATCAGCGCCTGGCTTCTGCGCATCAGCCGCCGCCAGCGCCGCGCGAAACGCGGCATAACTCCCAAACGCTCGCGCCAAATCCTTACCCGTCGTCTCCCCCACATGCCGAATGCCCAGCGCATACAAAAAGCGCTCAATCGAGATTTCACGCCGAGCATTGATCGCCGCAAAAAGATTGTCGACTGACTTCTGCCCGAAGCCATCACGATCCTTCAAACGCTTAAGACTGCGCGCATCACGAGCCTCCAACGTGAAAATATCCGCGGGCCGCAGGATCATACCTTCATCGTAAAACAGCTCGATCCGCTCGCCACCGAAGCCCTCAATGTCGAACGCCAATCGCGACACAAAATGTTTGAGCCGCTCTTTCGCTTGCGCCGGGCACACAAGCCCACCCGAGCACCGCCGCACCACGCCCGTGCCATCGCTTGCTTCTTCCCGCACCGCCTGCGATCCGCACGATGGGCACAAATTCGGGAACGTGTACGCAGCCTTGCCGCGCGGTTTTTCCAACACCACGCTCACAATTTGCGGGATCACATCGCCTGCCCGTTGCACGATCACCGTATCCCCGACGCGCACATCCTTGCGTCGGATTTCATCTTCGTTATGCAGCGTCGCATTCGACACGACTACGCCGCCGACGGTCACCGGCTTCAGTTTCGCGACCGGCGTCAACGCCCCCGTCCGCCCCACTTGAATATCGATGGCTTCAAGAATGGTCGTCGCCTGCTCCGCCGGAAATTTGTGCGCAATGGCCCAGCGCGGCGAGCGCGAGACAAAGCCCAATCGCTCCTGCAAATCCAACCGGTCAACCTTGTACACGACACCGTCAATGTCATACCCGAGCGACGCCCGCGCCTCACCAATTTCGCGATAATAGGCAACCAGCGCCTCCGCATCCGCGCAGCACCGCATCAATGGATTAGTCGGCAATCCCCACGCTTTGTAAGCAGCCACCATCCCGGTCTGCGTATCCGCCGGTAGCGCCGAACATGCGCCCCACGTGTAAGCAAAAAACCTGAGCGGTCGCGACGCCGTGATCCTTGAATCCAATTGCCTGAGCGATCCCGCCGCCGCATTGCGTGGATTAGCAAATGTCTTCTGACCAGCAGCAGCCTGCGCGTCATTCAGCGCCCGAAAATCATCGTGCCCCAAATAAATCTCGCCCCGCACGTCAATCACATCTGGCACATCTGTGCCCAGCAACGCGTGCGGAATTTCGCGGATCGTCTTGACGTTGGCGGTGACATTCTCGCCTTCCGCGCCATCGCCACGCGTCGCCGCATGCACCAGTTTGCCACCCTCATAGCGCAGACTAATCGATAGCCCATCGATCTTCGGTTCCGCCGTAAACATCACCGTGTCAGACGCATCGAGGCTAAGAAACCGCCGCACCCGCTGCACGAAGTCGGCAGCATCACTGTCGTCGAACGCATTGCCAAGCGACAACATCGGCACATCATGCCGGATCTTACCAAACCCATCTGCCGGGGCCGCCCCCACACGCGCTTCAGCCGACGCCGAACTCTTCAACTCCGGATGAGCCTCCAGCAGCGCCGTCAGTTGTCGCCTGAGCGCGTCATAGGCAGCATCCGAAATCTCCGGCGCATCCTGCCCATGATAAAGCGCATCGTGCCGCGCAATCTCCCCCTCCAACCGCACAATTTCATGCGCGGCGGCATTGCTCGTCTCGTCGCTCTTCTTCGGTCTCTTGCTCATGCTTCCAGTCAGATCCAACTGTGCCCGTAACGACGTTTGTGAACGCGCCCAAGCCAGAACGGCAAGGTATTTCGCACTTTGTTAACTGACAAGACACGTTAGCTACTTCAAAATTGATCAGCTAACGCCCTGTCAACGTCTGCGAGACTATTGTCCAATCACAACTCGTGTGCACACCAAGGAAATTCGAATGTCGACCTCAAACCCCAACCCATCAAAACTCCGCTGGGGCACTGCATTTGAGGCCTTCACCGCAACCTGGCATTACCGAAGCGAACTGCTCCAGCTATCCTGGTTTTGGCTCTTGTTGATCTTACCAATCATGGGAACACTGGACTGGATACTATATCCTTGGACATCGAATTCGGAGGGTAGTGCGCTCGTAAGTATTGGCACCGCGATGGTACCACAAATGGTCGGCATGTTTGCTGGAGCATCCGTGGCTGTGGCATGGCATCGCCTAATCATCAACGGCGAAAACCCAACCTCAGACGTCTATTTCCGCGTTGACGCCACAGTCATTAAATACTTCATCGCAGCAGTTATAATCGTCATTTTGTTTACCTTGCCTGTTGCAATCGGGATCGGAATCTTTGGAGGACCCGTCAGCGAGATTGCAGCGGCACCGGAGCCCGCATCGCCACTACCAATGGACACCAATGCGTCATCACTGACGTGCTTCGTCTGCCTTCTTATCGCGGCACCACTTATCACATTTGCCTTAGCAATTATCAGCTATTTGCCTACTCGTTTCGCACTTATACTTCCGGCAATCGCCCTAGGCCACAAAGACACATCGTTGGCAAAATCTTGGAATGCAACGCGTCGAAATTACATTCGAATTTTTTTCGGCACGATGATCTCGGGACTAGCAGTTTGTGCATTTAGCCTTCTGCCATGGCTCATAACTGGCATAGAAAACCCTACGCGTTGGACATCGGCACTAACAACAATATTCGGCACCGTGTTAGGCTTCACACTTGGAATGGTAAGCATCACATTTATCTCACTTACCTACAGCCAATTATTGGGTCACGACCATAGTGCACTTCCATCGGATACCGAAGTCTAACTCAGCAACAAAAAAGGGCAGCTCCCGCCGCCCTCAAATCTCGTGACCGAAACAACTACCCACTTCAACGCAGCGCGTTGCCCATGCCAAGCCCCATCGACTTAGTCTTGTTCGTGCTCGCCGTCGGGATATCTGATCCTGGCTGACGTGGTGCAGGCAGATCTTCCGGTTTCGGCAGGCCTTGCGGCACTGGTTGCGGCTTCACCTCAGGCTGCTTTTGCGCAGCTGGCTTAAACGCCTGCTGGAACCACCCACCTGCCTGCGGACTAACACCACCACTCTTCAGAAGAGCGTGGGCGTCCTTGTACCACGACGAACTCGGGAAGTTATGCCCCAACACAGCACCAGCCGCTTGCGCTTCCGGCACAATACCCAAACTCATATTGGCTTCAACCAAACGATAAAGTGCCTCTTCAACGTGCACCGTCGTCTGATACTCCTGCGCCACAACCTTGAAGCGGTTGATCGCCGAAACATGATTATTCTGCTTCAGATAATAACGACCGACATTCATCTCAGATGCCGCCAAAATATCTTCGGCAATCCGAATGCGATTTTCAGCTTGCTTCGTATACGCGCTGTCTGGATAGCGCTGACGCAGCGTCTTCAATTCACCCAGCGCTTTACGCGTCGCCGTCTGATCCCGCGTTGGTTCTCGAATTTCATCGAAGTGCGCCGACGCGATGATGTGATGCGCAAGCGCCGCTTCCTTAGTCCCTGGATGGATCGTCACATACCGCTGCGCCGTCGCGATCGCCTCAGGGTACTTGCCCGCTTTATAATAAGAATATGCCGACATCACCACCGCCCGGCGCGACTCCTGCGCGTAAGGGTGATCACGGTCGAGATCTTCAAACCGCCGCGCCGCCTCGCTCCAATTACCTTTGGCGAGCGCAGTGTCGGCAGACGTATACATCTTATCAGGCGGATCAGGATTAAGCGCCTTCTGCGCCGCATCGTTCGACGAGCATGCCATCAACGACCCGCTCAACGCCAACACTGCCATCAAAGAAATTGCGCGCCGCGGCTGTGCGCCACTGCGGTATGTCACTCGATCAGCTGAAGTGTGCGACATGCGTATCAGTCCCTAATTCAAGCCGCCAACCTCACATAAGGCTCTCAGCTAATCGTCAGCAGCCAACGACGTCAGTTCAAACCGCCCCGACTCACCCACGTCTATCAGTATGGCACGCCCAAAGCCAGCAAACGACGACCTTGGGCAAAAGTCCCCAACATCGAAAATATCAACCACCTGGAACAAATGCCGACCACATCCAAACGTCATATGACCTGCATTTTGCCGTCAGAATAAGGCAAACTTAGACACTTCGATCGAAAAGTCTCAACCACTGTCAGTCCACATCATCAAAACAAAAACCGGACACCTCTATGCGCGGCATCCGGCTCAATCTCGCAATAGTTAACTCATCAAGCCGACAGTTAAGACCGATCAGCCGCGTAGTTGACAGTCATCAAGCCAGCCGACACATCGATTGGAGCAGCTTCGCGCATAACCCGCGGAGCACGTTCCCAGCGCCACGCCACACCCTCGCCTCCAGCAAACAGCGCCTGCAGCACGTGAGCATTCAGACGATGACCACCCTTCCGCGAACGATAAGAACCAAGGATCGGGGCACCAGCCAGCGCCAAATCACCAACAGCATCGAGCATTTTATGACGAACAAATTCGGTAGGAGAGCGCAGCCCTTCCGGATTCATAATCCGGTCTTCGGCGAGGGCGACCGTGTTATCAAGCGAGGCACCGAGCGCCAATCCAGCTTTCCAGAGCTTCTCGACATCGCGCATGAAACCAAAAGTACGAGCGCGCGATAAATCTTGTCGGAATGTCGAAGGCGTCAGATCGAGCGAAAGATGTTGGCGACCAATAAACGCGGTATCAAAATCGATTTCAACGTCGAGTCGGAAACCAGCGTAAGGCTCAAGCGAACCCCAGCAATCGCCTTCCTGTACGCGTACTGGCTTCAACACTCGGATAAACTTGCGTGGCTCAGACAATTCACGAATTCCAGCGTCATCAATGGCCGCCACAAAGGCTGCCGAACTGCCGTCCATGATCGGAACTTCACGCCCATCGATCTCGATGTAACAATTATCAACTCCGAGCCCGCGCAGCGCCGCCAGAAGATGCTCAACCGTACCAACGGTTGTGCCATTCTCGTCGCCAATCACCGTGCAAAGAGTGAGATTTTTGACCGCGCCAGCAACCGCTTGAATTTCGGAAATAATCCGACCGCGACGGCTAACAAGAAACCGGAAGCCCACATCGGCTTCAGCCGGATGTAGAACCATCGAGACTCGAGCGCCACTGTGTACCCCCGTACCAGTAAGCTCGACCTCACGTGACAGCGTCGTTTGACGTGCGCCGATGAAGCGATTTGACATGAATTACGTAACCCCTCGATCCCCAAAAAGGCCCTAGCTCCGGGTCGGTCGAATAACTAACGAACGCCACAAAACTAAGTACTTTTCCCCGGCTGCTTCCCCGAACCTGTCTGTCTCTCATCACGCTAAGCGCCCGGGACAGTTCTGATTCGGCACAACTCTTAACCTGGAAGCTACTCTCAACACCTCAACTCTTACAAATCACGCTTTCTTACCAACTGTTACCATTGCGCCCCACCACATCGACGGAGCATTAATCATTTCCCGCGCGCCAGAAAGCCTGGCATGTCACGACGCGGCTGTACGTCGCTTGGGGTTGGGGCCTGCTTATTCCGCCCAGAACCTGTAAGACGCTGAAATAAAGAATTTTTTTGCGTAACCGGATTCTGGCCGTGCTGGCCAATGGAACCGCCAACATCGCGCTCCCCCTCCGCACCATAAGCCCTATACTCACGCTGTGCATGGG
>JABFRJ010000309.1 GCA_013141255.1 Hyphomicrobiaceae bacterium | reverse complement strand
AAAAAGCTCCTGCAGGCGAGCAAGGCGAAACCTGGCCGATCTACGAGCCCATCAAATCGCCAACGGGAACCGTGAGCCCGAAATTGTCGCAATTTGGCATCGAATTCGGCAGAGGCCGCAAATGACCACGCTCCCCACAACGACACAAAAAAAGCTCGGCCTCGTCATCGACCTCGACACCTGCGTCGGCTGTCAGGCCTGCGCCACGAGTTGCAAAGAGTGGAACACCACCGGCTACTCCGCGCCATTGAGCGACGAGAACCCCTACGGCGCCGATCCTCATGGGGCATGGCTCAATCGCGTCCATTCCTTCGACATCGGCGAAGGCGACACTTCGCGCACAGTGCATTTCCCGCGCTCCTGCCTCCATTGCGAAACACCCGCCTGCGTCACGGTTTGCCCAACTGGCGCCAGCTATAAACGCGCCGAAGACGGCATAGTTCTCGTCAATCCTGACACCTGCATCGGTTGCAAGCTTTGCTCCTGGGCCTGCGCCTACGGAGCCCGCGAATACGACCACACCGACGGCGTCATGAAGAAATGCACGCTCTGCGTCGACCGCATCTATAACGACCACATCCCGCAAGAAGATCGCATTCCCGCGTGCGTCCGCGCCTGTCCAACCGGCGCCCGTCACTTCGGCGATTTGGGCGACAGCACCTCAGATGTGTCCAAACTCGTCGCCGAACGCGGCGGTTACGATTTGATGCCAGAAATGGGCTACAAGCCGACCAACAAATATTTGCCTCCTCGCCCCAAACGAGATGGCACAACGGCTCCCAAAACGGTTGCCAAAACCGAACATATCTCAGATCCGAAATCATCGATCGAGCGCCTCTTCGCGTTCGCCGACAAAGTCCTGACGCGCTGAGGCCTCAACGATGCATCCCGCCTACTCCGTCATCATCTTCACCACCTTCTCTGGCGCAGGCTTCGGCTTGATGGCCGTTCTCGGTTTCGAAGCAGCCTTCGGCGAAATCGCTCGCCATTGGTTGATCGGGTTACTTGGTCTAGGTCTCGCCGCAGCCCTCGCTATTGCTGGATTACTATCGTCGACCTTCCACCTCGGGCATCCCGAGCGCGCTTGGCGCGCGTTCACACAGTGGCGCTCAAGCTGGCTCTCGCGTGAAGGCGTTCTTGCCGTCGCAACCTTCATCCCCGCAGCCATTCTTGGCCTCACCTGGATCGTAACCGCCCGCCCTGGCGTCATCATCACCTTGACGGGCATCGTCACGGCGTTGCTGGCGCTCGCTACGGTCTACACAACCGGGATGATCTACCAGTCACTCCCGACAATTCGCGCCTGGCATCGCACCATTGTCGCTCCGATCTATATCCTGCTCGCGCTTATGTCCGGCGTCGTCATCGCCCACGCCTTGTTGCTCACGCTCGCGCAGGGCGACCGCGCCATGGGCACCGCCGCCATCATGTTGCTGGTCGCCAGCGCCATCGCCAAACTCACCTATTGGCACCAGATCGACAACGCCGCACCACTCGCCACACCTGGAACCGCCACCGGACTCGGCCAATTCGGCACCATCCGCACGCTCGAACATCCCCACACCATGGCCAACTACGTCATGCGCGAAATGGGCTACAGCATCGGCCGCAAGCACGCAGCCAAACTCCGGCAGATCGCCGTCATCGCCGCCTTCGCGCTTCCCGCGCTGCTCATCGCACTCTCCTTGACCGGAAATGGACTAGCAGCCCTCGCAGCGAGCTGGGGCGCGGTTATCACAATGATGGCCGGATTGTTCGTTGAACGCTGGTTGTTTTTCGCTGAAGCCGAACACGTCGTCATGAATTACTATGGCGCCAAGAGCGCCTAGTTGGACAACCGAAAGCTCAACTGCGCATAACCTGACACCACGCCCGCAAAACCCTTGCAGGCTCACTCGGGCTGCGCAACTGTCCCGATCATACGACCATCGGGATACCACAATCCACATGACTGACACGCCAATTACGACCGCTGCATCACTATGGGCAAGCGTCACACGCCCAGCGGACTCCTATACGCCGCTCAAGGGTGCAAAATCTGTCGACTGCGTCGTCATTGGCGCGGGCTTAACTGGCCTTACAGCCGCACATCATCTGCAGAAATCGGGCGTCACGACACTCCTCATTGAAGCAGCAGAGCCCGGGTGGGGCGCATCCGGTCGTAGCAACGGCCAAATCATCCCCGCCCTCAATTATGACGATCTCGACGAATTAAAAAACAAGCATCGTGCCGCTGGTGAACGCTTCATCGCCCTCGTCCGTAACAGTGCCACCACCACGTTTGATCTCATCCGTCGCGAAGGCATCGATGCCGAAGTCGAAATAACCGGTTGGATCGAGGCAGCAGTGTCTGGCAACGACCTGCGCGCGCTCGAACGCCGTCATACCCAATGGCAAAAGCACGGTGCCAAGTCTGAACTGCTATCGCGCGACGACGTCGCCAAAAAGACGGGCTCGACCACCTGGGCCGGTGGCTGGCACCTACCGCTAGGCGGAACCGTCAATCCTCTCGCGCTCGTGCGCGGATTGGCCGCCGCTTTCGTTAGTGCAGGTGGTGTCATCCACAACCACACCACTGCGCTTAGCTTCGGACGCGCTGGCACACGTTGGGTCACCACCACGCCACAAGGCCGCGTCGACTCCCGCGCACTGATATTGGCAAGCAACGCCTACACCGATCAATTTTCCAAACGCCTAGAACCAACACTTGCCCGCGAATTCGTTCCGGTGACGGCATGGCAGATGGCAACCAACCCGCTCAACGAACAACAGCGCATCGGCATATTGCCAAGCCGAGCGGCAATCACGGAAACCGCAACGCCGTTGTCCCATCTCCGCATCGATGCGCGTCAACGCCTCATCATCGGCGGTACAGGTCAGCTTGATGCTAACAATCGCCTGCAAGCCGTCGCACGCACGCGACTGCATCAGCTAGTCCCGAGCCTCGCCAAAAGCGATCCGCTCAAGTTTGAATATCAGTGGTCAGGCATCACCAGCCAGACATCCGATCGCCTGCCACTGGTCCACACTCTCGGCCCCGACGGCGTGGCGTGGCTTGGATGCAACGGCCGCGGCCTCGCACTCGCAGCCTCTGTTGGCCACGAACTGGCCCGCGCCATTACCGGAACACCTCAAACTGATTTGGCCCTCCCCTTTACAGAGCCGAAGCCGATCTCATTCCATGCCATCAAACGCCACGGCGGCATCACCAACGCCATCAAAGCCCACTTGTTCACGAAGTCTGCTTGATCGTATCAAGTGAACCTTGACGGCACCGTGCCCCCCTGCGACAAGCGCTCACTCGATGGTCGCCCTCAGGTCGGCTTCGCGCGCCAATGCGAGGTCAATATACCCTGAGACGCCACGATCAACGCTCTCCAAAGGCGCTCCGATGCTCCTGCTCATCGATAATTACGACAGCTTCACCTACAATCTCGTCCATTACTTAGGCGAACTGGGCCAGACCTCAGAGGTCCGTCGCAACGACAAACTCACAGTTGCCGAAGCGCTCGCCCTCAAACCCAAAGCCATCGTGCTTTCCCCCGGCCCCTGCACACCCAACGAAGCCGGCATCTGCCTCGATCTCATCAAAGCCGCAGGCCCAACCATACCGATGCTCGGCGTTTGCCTCGGCCATCAAGCCATGGGTCAACTCTACGGTGGCGTTGTGAAACGCGCGCCAACGCTGATGCATGGCAAGATGTCGGCCATCAAAACGACGGCCAAAGGTTTGTTCAAAGGCCTACCCACAAAATTCGAAGTAACACGCTACCACTCGCTCATCGTCGAACGTGCAACACTGCCGCCAGATCTCGAAATCACCGCCGAAACCGACGACGGCTTGATCATGGCGATGCAGCACAAAATGCACCCCGTCCACGGCGTACAGTTCCATCCTGAAAGCATCGCCTCGGAACATGGCCATGCGGTCCTTGCGAACTTTCTCGAACTCGCGGGCCTCAATCCAACACGTTCGAACACTAAGGTCGCACGCGTCGCCGCGTGATCCAATCCAACCATCAGATGATCCGAGACGCCGATGCCCGCAGCCACGCTCAAAGCGCTGATCCACAAAGTCGCCGACTCAAAAACGCTCTCCGCCGAAGAGATGCGCTCCGCCCTTGAGATCATGACCGAAGGTCATGCGACCCACGCCCAAATGGGTGCATTCTTGATGGCCCTACGCGTACGTGGCGAAACAGTGGACGAACTGACGGGCGCAGCGCAAATGATGCGTTCGAAGATGCTGCGCGTAAACGCGCCGCAAGGCGCAGTCGATATAGTCGGCACCGGCGGAGATGCGCACGGCACGTTCAATGTCTCAACCTGTTCGTCGCTTGTCGCCGCCGGCGCTGGCCTCAAAATCGCTAAACACGGCAGCCGCTCGGTCTCATCATTGGCCGGCGCCTCCGATGTGCTCTCAGCTCTCGGCGTCAAACTCGATGCCAGCGCGGCAACCGTCGAGCGCTGCATCACGGAAGCAGGCGTCGGATTCATGTTTGCGCCCAACCATCATCCGGCCATGAAAAATTGGGCGCCCATTCGCGCAGAATTGGGCGTCCGCACCATCTTCAATTTGCTAGGCCCAATCTGCAATCCCGCCGGTGCCCGTCGCCAAGTCATCGGCGTCTATTCCTGGCATTGGGTCGAGCCCGTCGCCCACGTCTTGAACACACTCGGCGCCGATCACGTCTGGGTCGTCCACGGCCACGATGGCCTCGATGAATTGACCACGACAGGGTCAACCGACATTGCCGAAGTCAAAGACGGAAAGGTCACAGTCTTTGAAGTCACGCCACAAGATGCAGGCCTGCCACCGGCAAAACTATCAGATCTCAAAGGCGGCGATCCCCAAACCAATGCAGCCGCGATCCGAGCAGTTCTCGACGGTCAAAAAGGACCATTCCGCGACATCGTACTTCTGAATACCGCGGCCGCTCTCATTGTCGGCGCTAAGGCCACAAATCTGTCAGACGGCGTCGCGCTTGCTACCCACTCCATTGAAAGCGGCGCGGCAAAAGCGGCTCTCGGCAAACTTGTCACCCTGACAAACGGCGCCTAGAGCGCGATCGGATAAGTGTGAAGCGGTTATCCGACAAATCGCGCGACAAACCAAAGGGCTAGAGCATGATCGCGATTCATTCAAAACCGATCATGCTCTAGTTACTTCTGGCAGGTCGGACAATAAAAGGTCGAACGGCCGGATTGCACGCGGCGCTTAATCAAGCTCTTGCATTGCGGTGCCTGACACATCTCGCCTTCGCGCCCATAAGCTAAAAATGAGTGCTGAAAGTATCCGAGCGCGCCGTCGGCTTGCCGATAATCGCGCAACGTCGATCCACCAGCCTGTAACGCTGCCTGCAAAATCGCTCTAATTTCCGGCACAAGGCGCTGCGTGTGCGCATTCGGAAGCCCAGTCTTAGTCGCCAAAACCGATGCCGATTTGGTTGGATTAAGCCGCGTCCGAAACAGCGCCTCGCACACATAGATATTACCGAGCCCCGCGATCACACGTTGATCCAACAGGAACGCCTTGAGATCAGCCTTTTTGCCCCGCGCGCGCAGAGCCAAATACTCAGGCGTCAAGTCCGGTCCCAACGGTTCGACACCAAGACCACGAAACAGCGCATGCGTCTCCCGCTCAGCCCCCGGAATGAGCAACATAAACCCAAACCGCCGCACATCGTTGTAAGTGACGCGCGCGCCGCCCTCCATGTGAAAGACAACATGATCGTGCGCGGGTATCCCGCCCTGTGCGTGCGCAAACTCTCCAGGCTGCCCTGCGCGTTTACTCGTCGTCACATCAAAGCGCCCAGTCATACCGAGATGCATGGCCAGAATGTCGCCACCTTCAACCACGCCGACGAGATACTTCGCCCGCCGCTCTAACGACAGCAACCGCCGCCCCACCAGCCGCTCGGAAAACCGCTCGGGCAAGGGAAAGCGTAGATCCGGTCGGCGCTGCTCAACACGAAGAAACTTGCGCCCCTCCATCGCGGGCTGCAAACCAAGTCGAACCGTTTCAACCTCGGGAAGCTCAGGCATCAGCCGTATAGTTCCGAGCCGATTTGTTGAAACTCTGAGTAGCGTGCACCATGCGCAAACCCAATCGGCAAAATGCGATCAAGCTCGGCCAGATCAGCGGCACTCAATTCAAGTGCCGCAGCACCCGCGTTCTCTTTGACGCGGGACGCATAGCGTGTGCCAGGGATCGGAATGATGTGATCGCCCCGCGTCAAAATCCACGCTAGTGACACTTGAGCAGGCGTTACGTCACGCGCTTTCGCAAAGCCGAAAAACGGTTGCATCTGTTCGAGATTTCGCGAGAAATTCGGTTCTGTGAAACGCGGATTACCACGTCGAAAATCGAATTTGCCAAATTCAGTTCCAGCCTTGACTGTCCCCGCGAATACGCCGCGCGCTACCGGTGAAAACGCCACAAATGCAATCCCGAGATCGCGGCAAGTCTGCAGCAAGCCAAGCTCCGGCAAGCGCGTCCACAACGAGTATTCGTTCTGCACAGCAGTTACTGGATGCACCGTATGCGCACGCATCACCGTCCACGGCGCCACTTCGGACAATCCATAACCGCGAATTTTACCCTCTTTGATAAAGGTCGCCATCGTCGCAGCAACCTCCTCCACATCGCGCGCATGCTCACGCCGATGCACGTAGTAGCAATCAACGTACTCAACACCGAGCCGCTTCAACGACGCTTCAAGCGTGCCGCGCAAATACTCAGGCGAATTATCAAACACCCGCTCTGTCGAACCCGGCGGACGCTTGATGCCGCCCTTAGTCGCCAGATGCACTTTCGAGCGCGAGCCGGGGTTGTCTTTAAAGAATTGGCCGATCATGGTCTCGCTGCGACCGAAGCCATAGACGTCGGACGTGTCCCAATGCGTCGTGCCGGTTTCAAGCGCCATCGCCAGCGCTCGTTGGCTCTCAGCGTCATCCGCCTCGCCATAAAAGCCGCCAAAGCTCATCGCCCCGAAACCCATCGCGCCCACACGCGGACCGGCTTTGCTGAAGGTTCGTTGTTGCATCTGCCTGCTCACATCGTCGCTCCGATTTGCCACGGCACATACTCAGCATCGCCATAGCCGAGTTGCTCGGATTTGGTCTTCTCTCCAGATGCTGCGCGCAACATGAAATCAAAGATCTCTTGCCCCTTGGTTTCAAGCGGCACGCCGTCGACCACATCACCGCAATTGATGTCCATATCATCGATCATGCGGCGGTAGATGTCTGAATTGGTCGCAAGCTTGAACGAGGGCGTCGGCTTGCAGCCGTAGGCAGAACCGCGCCCAGTGGTGAAGGCGAGAATGTTGCACCCACCCGCCACCTGTCCCGTCGCCGCCACCGGATCGTAGCCCGGCGTATCCATATAGACGAAACCCTTCTCGGTGATGGGCTCGGCGTAATTGTAAACCGCGTTGAGCGTGGTCGAGCCACCCTTGGCCGCCGCACCCAAAGACTTTTCGAGAATGGTCGTCAGCCCGCCCGCCTTGTTACCGGGGCTCGGGTTGTTGTCCATGCTCATCTTGGCTCGCGCGGTATAGTCTTCCCACCACTTAATCACCGAGACGAGCTTCTCACCTACCTGGCGATTCTTCGCACGTCGCGTGAGCAAGTGTTCAGCTCCATAAATTTCCGGCGTCTCCGCCAGCACTGCGGTGCCACCATGCTTGACCAACATGTCAGCGGCCAATCCAAGCGCGACGTTTGCCGTGATGCCCGAATAGCCGTCCGACCCGCCGCACTGCAACGCCAAGACCAGCTCAGAGGCGGATATTGTTTCGCGTTTTGCTTTCGCGGCAATCGGCAGCATGTTTCTGATCGCTTCAACGCCCGCAGCGATGGTCTTCTTCGTGCCGCCCGTCTCCTGGATCGTCATGGTCCGGAACACGTCACTCTCTTGCACGCCATACGCCTGCTTCATGCGGCTAATCTGAAAACCTTCGCAACCGAGCCCAACAACGAGCACACCCGCCATGTTGGGATTGCAGGCATAACCCCACGTCGTGCGCTTCAGAACCTCGAACGTCTCGCCATCGCTATCGATACCGCAGCCCGTCGAATGCACCAGCGGGATGACACCGTCGATTGTCGGATAGTCAGCGAGCACGCCAGACTTGTTGACAGCCTCTGCAATAAAGCGCGCAACGGTCGCTGAACAATTCACACTAGTGACAACGCCCAGATAATTGCGCGTGCCCACCTTGCCGCTCTGCCGCCGAAAGCCCTCAAACGTGGCTTGCTGCGAAACGGGCAGAATAATTTCCTGACGCGCATCCTGCGCAAACGCGTAATCGCGCTCAAACGCGGCAAACCCGCAGTTGTGCGTGTGGATATGCGCGCCGGGCAGAATGTCGTCGGTCGCAAACCCAATAATCTGCCCGAACTTCAACACCGGCTCGCTTTTGGCGATTTTAACAGTCGCCATCTTGTGACCGCGCGGAATACGCGCACTCGCCACCACATTCTCAACTGCTCGACCGGCCTCAATTGTATCGACAGCCACGACCAGATTGTCTTTGGCATTGAGGCGCAACGAGCGCGGCGGTTTCGGCGAATCTTGCATGGCGGTTTCCCTGCGTGCGATGATCTTTGACCCCGACCGTAAGCAGACGAGTTCGGTCACGCAAGCGCAACCGACGCGACCCAGCTCAGCGCGGGACTAAATCAAAAACTCGATCACTAACGGCAATGCTTCGCCAAGAACGGCGTCACAGCATCGTGAAATGCCGCTGGGTTTTCAATCGCCAGCATATGCGACACGCCGGGAATAATCACGAGATCGGAGCCCGGAATAGCTTTCTGAATGACTTCAGACGCAGCGACTGGAGT
>JABFRJ010000024.1 GCA_013141255.1 Hyphomicrobiaceae bacterium | reverse complement strand
TAACTCATTGAAAAACTTGGTGGGCGATGAAGGATTCGAACCTTCGACCCGCTGATTAAGAGTCAGCTGCTCTACCAACTGAGCTAATCGCCCGTCCACACCTGCAACGAGGCGAGCTGACAAACGAAATCCGCACGTTGGAAGCGCCATTTGCAAGCTGGCGATGCCTTAGCACCTCGATTCCGCCATGTCCAGCACTGCGGCTGATTTGTGCCCGTCGGTATTCCAGGCTCTTGGCGACGCCGACCCGGGCATTTCCCTAGCAGCTATTGCTTCGGAACTTTCGCAATCGCTTGCCATTGCAGCGCCCCTGACCGAAAAGAGCCCCTTTAAGTGCTGAGCCCAAATGGCTTAGCCAAGCTCGTGTCGGCGCGACCTTGGAGGGAGATCATGCGATTAATACTTTTGGCAGCAGCTGGTGGAGCGATAGGCTCAGCGGCCCGATTCTTGGTCAATCAGAGTTCCCTACGCGCCTTCGGGTCGGCATTTCCGTGGGCGACTTTGACAGTAAATGTGGTCGGCGGCCTGCTCATGGGGTTGGTCTTCGAATTAGTTGCGCGACGCTTTGACAATTCCAATGAGCTGCGTGTTTTCCTCGCAACCGGCGTCCTCGGCGGATTTACTACCTTTTCCGCCTTTACCCTCGATGTCGCCGACCTCCACGGCCGTGGCGAATTAGGCCTCACGTTACTGTATATTGGCGCATCCGTTGCACTTGCCATTGCGGCACTCTATGTGGGGTTGGCCGTAGGTCGCTGGTTATTCGCCTGAGCACGGTAATATTAAAGGTTGCACGCTCAATGTCCGACAAAGTTCTCACCATCCCCGTCTTGCGCGACGAGGCCGGCATGCGGCTCGACCGTTGGTTCAAGATCCATTTCCCTGCCGTTGGTTACGGCTACCTCCAGAAATTGCTGCGTTCAGGACAGGTGCGCGTGAATTCAAAGCGTGCCGAAGCCAGCACCCGCTTACCGCCCGCAGGCGAAGTGCGCGTGCCGCACGTAGCTCGTCAGGCCCCCGGTGAAGGCATCGCCGACATCAAGCGCGAGCGACCGCCACAAGTCTCTGACGTTGACCGCGAATTAATCGAAAGCATCATCTTGTTCGAAGATGAGCACGTCGTAGTGGTCAACAAACCCTTCGGCCTCGCTGTCCAAGGTGGTAGCGGCACGAAGCGCCACCTCGACGGCATGCTGGCCGCCATGGTCGACCGCTTCGGCGATCGACCACGTCTTGTCCACCGCCTCGATCGCGACACCACCGGCGTGCTGCTCGTCGCCAAACATCGCGACGCGGCCGCCAAGCTTGGGCGCACGTTCCAAACGCGCTCTGCTGCTAAAACCTATTGGGCACTTGTTCGTGGTGTACCCGCTCCACGTCAGGGCAAAATTGAAGCCGCTCTCGTCAAAGCCTCTGGACCCGATGGCGACCGTGTGCGCAAATCACGTCCGGGCGAGCAGGAGCAGGCGATGCATGCTACCACGCATTACTCCGTTATTGATCGCGTCGCCAACAAGGCCTCGTGGGTGAGCCTGAAACCGGTCACCGGTCGCCAACACCAACTTCGTGCGCACATGGCGCTGATCGGCCATCCCATTCTCGGTGACAACAAATACGAGGGCGACACGACGCAGATCTCTGCAGCGCTCGGCAATCAACTACATCTCCACGCGCGCCGTCTGATTATCCCGCACCCGGCCGGGCTCGCCAAGATCGACGTGACCGCGCCGTTACCTGAACATATGAAGAAATCGATGGCGATGCTGGGACTGGACCCAGAGCATTTCGCACGCAATGACGAACGCAAAGATGAAGGTAGCGACGAATGAAGAAGTTGGTAATCTTCGATTGCGACGGTACCTTGATCGATAGTCAGAACGCAATCGTATCGGCCATGACGCACGCTTTTGCCAGCCAAAACCTACCCGCCCCGCCACGGCGCCGCACATTGTCCGTCGTCGGCTTGTCGCTGCCCGAGGCAATTGCAATCCTGACCCCTCAGCATTCTTTGGAAACCCAAGCGGCGCTGATCGATGGGTTTCGCGCGGGGTCCAAATTGATCCGCGGGCGCGGTGAAAGCGAAGTGCTTTACCCAGGAATATCCGCCTTAGTCTCAATGCTCGCCAGCCACGATGATGTGCACCTCGGGATCGCCACAGGCAAATCGCATCGCGGCGTCCTGCGCCTTTTTGAGCAGCAAAACTGGCATGAACTTTTTGCAACCATACAAACTGCCGACAACAATCCATCCAAACCGCACCCACAGATGATTATGTCGGCCATGCAAGAGACCGGAGTAGATCCCGCCCAAACTGTGATGATAGGCGACAGCAGTTTCGACATGGCCATGGCGCGCGCCGCACGCGTCAAAGCCATCGGCGTCACCTGGGGCTATCACACGACCGACGCATTAAATAGCGCAGGCGCACATGCCATCGCGGAGACGAGCGCAGATTTGTTGACGCTGCTCGACAATATCGAGAACCTAGGACGCGCGTAATGACCAAAACCACCGGACAGAAAAGCGGGCTCCACATCCCACCGATCAAAGACACATTACTTAAGCCGTTACCAAAGCGGTTTTATAAGGATGTCGCCGTCACATCCGATCCGAAGCATGGCCACGTCATCACACTTGATGGCCGTCGTGCCCATACTCCGCGCAAAAAACTCCTGGCGACGCCCGTTACGGAACTTGCCGACAAGATCGCCGAGGAATGGCGCGTGCAGGTTGAGACTATAAACCCGGCTCATATGCCGCTGACCACGCTGTTGTGTACGGCGCTTGACGCGGTCACGGGGCGCGAGGCCGACGTTGCCGCCGACATTACCAAGTACGCAGGATCCGACCTGCTCTGCTATCGCGCTCAAAGTCCGGCGAAACTTGTTGCACGCCAATCCGCAAGTTGGGATCCGCTGATCGCGTGGTCAAAATCGGCGCTGGGGGCTGATTTCAAAGTGACGACAGGGTTGATACATGTCGCGCAATCAGAGACGGCTTTACGAGCTGTCGCCGCGACAGTTGAACCACATGACCCGCTCACTTTGGCCGGACTGCATGTACTGACGACGATCACCGGCTCCGTCATCTTGGCACTTGCAGTTCATCGTAAGCATCTGACGCTGCAACAAGCTTGGGCTGCAGCGCACGTTGACGAAGATTGGCAAATTGAACAGTGGGGCACGGACTACGAAGCTGAAGACCGACGCGCAAAACGCTTGCGTGATGCCGAGGCCGCCGCTTTTGTGCTGACGATGAATCATTCCTAAGCATCAGGCCGGCAACTACCGCGCCAATTCCCGCAACCCCCGCCGAATGAGTTTTGCAGTATCGGCACCATCGCCCAAGTCTTGCGTCGCAACAGCCACGGCTTGGCTCGCTTGCATCGGCTGATAGCCAAGATTGGTCAGCGCAGAAATCGCTTCCGCCGCTGCATTGTTGTCAGGCATACCACCTGCACCACCCTTCGACGCCGATGCCATCGGAACATTAAGACCGGCAACAGACAGTGCCGGGGCTTTATCCTTGAGCTCCATCACAATGCGCTGTGCCAATTTTTTGCCGACACCTTGTGTTTGCTCAACTACAGCCCAATTCTGCAACGCAATCGCATTTGCCAACTCCTGCGGCGAAAGAGTGCCAAGAACGGCAAGCGCAACCTTAGCACCGACGCCCTGGATCGACTGCAAAGTACGAAACCACGTACGCTCGACTTCACTTGTAAAGCCATAAAGTCGGATCGCGTCTTCGCGCACGTGCGTATCAATTGTCAGTGAAACCTCGTCGCCTGCTTTCAAGTTGCGCAGCGTCCGCGACGACGCCTGCACCTCGTAACCGACGCCGTTGACATCGATGATCAGATGACTCTCGCCAATGGCATCAACTTTGCCTCTGAGTTTCCCAATCATTCAACGCTCCTATCGACACAATTTCACTTGCTAGCAGCCGCAATCCGCGCCGCCAACGCATGCGGGCTGGTCCGGTGATTGGCATGACAAATCGCGATGGCGAGCGCGTCAGCCTCGTCCGCGCTGTTGAATTTGGCCTTCGGTAACAGCATCTGCACCATCATTTGAATTTGCTTTTTATCGGCGTGCCCTGCGCCCACGACAGTTTTCTTGATCAGGTTGGGTGTGTATTCCGCCACTCGAATACCGGTCATGGCGGGCGCCAGCATCGCAATGCCGCGAGCTTGCCCGAGCTTCAGTGTCGCCTTCGCATTTTCATTGACGAATGTTTCTTCAACAGCAGCTTCCATGGGTGCATAGTCCGCCAAAACGCTTTGAAGACCACGAAAGAGCGTACTTAGCCGCACCGCCAATAAATCGGCGGCATCAGATGCGACATGACCGCTCGCCACGTAGGATAAGCGTACACCATCGGACTCAACTATCCCCCATCCGGTTCGGCGGAGGCCAGGATCAATACCAATGATGCGAATCGTTGAGGTTTTCATCGTCTATGAATAGCACACGTCCGCCACAATCTCATCTGCACTTGCTAAGCGCAGAGAATATCAGCATCCATTCAGATACAGTTTTGAAGTCTAGGAGAAAGCCAATGCCTGCTGTTCTACACCCGCTGATGCTTACGTCTGGGATAGCATTGCTTGTGCTCGGCATACTCCTATGGCGTTATAGTGCTCGACACAGCATTGATGTCAAAGGCGCGGCGATCTCATCGGGCGCAGCCGCCATCTTCAGTAAGAAATTCCCGACCGTGCCGCAGGATATGCGTGACAAGTTCGACAATGTCGCAAACCAGACATCGCATGCAGGGAAGGCGAAGGCCGCGGGTGGAACCTTGTTTCGAGCAGCTCTTGCCAAACTCGCATTCTTCTTGAGCCTCGGATCACTCCTGATAGGGCTGATCGCAATCATCCTCGCCTTTTACTGGACGTAACGGTGCTACTTAACTCGCCGCCGCACGACGTTCTTTAAGGCGAGCTTCGGTAGCGGCGACGATGGCATCGCGCACCTGAGGCGTATCGGATAAATTACGATCAATACTCAGATGCTGCGCAGCAGCCAGCGCGTGAAGTTGTTCAGCTGTGGTGACATCGGTCAGCGCCGCCACAAGACCAGCCTTGCCTTTCCGCGTTAACGTCGCCAACGCGCTGAATGCAAATGGATCGAAGGTAGTACTCGCCGCCGGTGGCACCGGACTGCTGTTCTCTGTTTTCTGAAGTGGCATGGTTTTGGGCGTCGCCGCTGCATTGGGGGCACCGCGTGGACGCGCCGCTTTTACTCCCGCTTCAGGAGCGACGTCTGATTTCGTCACAGTCTCCCAGACTTCACGCTTAACGCGCACCTCGGTCAACGCTTCAGAAAACCGCTGCAGCAGTCGCTCAGCAGGCATTGCCGCAATCTCGCTCTCGCGCCTGACAAGTGCACGCAGCAATTTGTCTTTGCCGCCCCCGGAGAGTGATTTTGTCGTCCGTCCCATCTCTATCTCGCCTCAACTAGCCGCACGCGCAGCGCCATGTGCCTCAAGCCACGGCGCAACTTCGCTGTAAAGCTTTTCGAGATCGCGCGTGCCGTCACCATATTTTTCGCCTAAGTTTTTAAGTCCCGGTTCCCAATCGAAGGCATTTGCAATCGCATCCTTGTGCGGCATTGTCGTCTCAAGCATAGGATGGAACGCCCCGATGTCGTCAATCATGATACGGTCTTTGCCGGTGTTGCGCACGCCGTTGGCGATCGTAGTATATCGACGCTCGTCAAAAGGCACATCAGCTAGCGCATCGAGATGCCCCTTGTCCTCAATCAGCAATGCAATCCGATCAACTGCAAGCTGAGAGACATAGTCGGGACGAAACGGCACTAAAACCTTGTCTGCCGTTTTAAGCGCCGCGAGCGCAGCAAGCGACAAGCCCGGTGCACAATCAAGAATGACCAGATCGTAACTCGCACCAAAACGCCGAAGTAGTGTCTCTATCCGTCCGCGCACACGCGATGCGACCACGTCAGGACTGTTGCTTTCGCGCGACTGTTTGAGAAACAGTTCACCCTGGATGTCCTCGAGCAATAACGAGCCTGGCAGCAAATTGATGCGCGCAGCGCGGCCCGATCCGTCATGCACATCGCCGACGTTGGGCAAAAGATAATCGCGCGGCTGCGCCGGCACGCCGTCAAACAAGTCGTAAAAATAATCAGCAATCGTCTTTTGCGCCTTGCGCGCATCGCTCCAGCCCTGGCCGCCGATCAGGATTAATGACGCGTTGCACTGACTATCGAGATCGAGCATCAAAACGCGCTTCTTCCCCCAAACCGCAAACGCGTGCGCCAACATCACAGACAAAGTAGATTTGCCGACGCCACCCTTACGGTTCGCGACAGCCAGAAAATACGCCATGCAAATGCTCTCCAGATTGCTCCAACGCTTCGCCTGCCGTGATTCCTCGCACAAGCGAAAGAGGCTCAAACGTAAATTGACGTTTAATCGAAGAAATAGCGGTTGATCAATATCTTGTGCCAGCCTGTGCACGAGGCCAAGCTACCTCTCTGTGTCATCTCGCGACTCGGCCTAGGTTAGGCTAACGCGACTTGCTTTCGTTTGGGGTTTTCGTCTGATGTCACTGCTATTCACTATCGTCACCGCTGCCTATGCCCGCGGCTCGCACCACAAGCTTGCGCTCGATGGCTTGAAGCGTTTGCGCGGTCCCGATGCCGAGGCTTGGCGCCGCGTATTTTTGAAGCACGCCGAGACTTTCGTTGCAGCTGCTAAAATCCCCGACGACGAGTTCAAAGATTTCAAGAACCATGTGCTGCATCCCCGCGATGGCTACTGGGGAGGAGCGCCTATCGCCGCGAGGAAGTGGTACGACACACTCATCGCCGAATTGCGTGCTGAAAATTGGGCCCAGGCAGTACGCGCGGCGGGCATTTTGAGCCACTATGTGGTAGATCCGATCCACCCATTTCATACCGCACAATCAGAGGCCGAAAACGCAATTCATCGCGCCTGTGAGTGGAGCATTAATCGTGCTTACGACGGCTTGCGTGCTGATGGAGCTGCAGATTTCGGCAATCTGGTGCTTTCAGCGCCCGCCGATGCCAATTGGCTGACGTTGATGATTGGCCAAGGCGCCGACAAATCCAACGGTCAATATGAAAAATTAATTGCGCATTACGACATTACGCGCGGCGTCATTGACCCGCCGTCCGGCCTCGATAGCGTCTCGCGGCGCTTAATGGCAGAGTTGATCCATTACGCAGGTGAGACGTTCGCCGTAGTTCTAGCCATGGCGCTACAGGAGTCAGGTGCCCGTCCGCCCGAGATCAGCCTCACACCTGACGTGTTGCTGGCGATGATCAAGATCCCCGGCAATCAACTACTAAAAAAGATCGAAAACACGGCTGAGCGCAAGCTGGTCGCAGCCATGTACGATGAACTGAAGGCCACTGGAACCGTCCACAAAACATTAACTGAAGACGATCGGTCCATCCGCGATCTCTACGCGACAGAGGTGCAAGCTAAGAAAAAGAAAATCGACGTTGCCAAGATGTTCCCGCTCCCAGCGTTAGAGAGTTCTGATGCGACAGTGGTGACGCTTCCCACAAAGGGGCGCAAAGCTGCGGCCAAAGCGACAGCGCCAGATGTGGAGGTCGCTCAACCAGAAAAGATTCTCACTCCGACAGCTGTATCGGTAGCAACACCGAAGACAGAAGCATTGGCGCCTGTTTCAGTTTCCGAACCGCGCGCAGAAAATGTTTCTGCTGCAGAAAGCGCATCTCGGGCGGCGATGGCAACGGCCGCCGGTCTTGCCGGTTTGGCTGCGTCAACCGGAGCAAGTTTCCGCGACGCGCGGAGCATACCCTCGCAACCAGCAATGGCGCCCGCAACATCAACGCCGCGGACCACGCGTAATGCTGCAACGCTGCCACTCGATGCTGATGTGGTTGACGCTCCATCTATTGGTCCCAAAACCGCCGAGCGCCTTTTAGCGATTGGAATTACCCGCGTCTCCGAATTGCTCGCTGGGGACTCTGCAACGATTGCGAAAAAACTTGATACCCGTTGGATCGGAACTACGACTGTGGATGACTGGAAGGCGCAAACAAAATTAGCGACCGTAGTGCCGGGCCTGCGCGATACACACACGCAGTTGCTCGTCGGCGCGGGCTATCGCGATGCACGCACCTTGGCCGATGCTGACCCAGACCAGTTGGCCGCCGACGTGCTCGCCTTCGCCGTCTCCAACGAAGGCCGCCGCTTGCTGCGCGACAGCACCCCGCCAGACATGGATAAAGTCAAAAGCTGGCTCGACGCGGCCAAGCAGGCTTTGGCAGCTTGATTTAAGTTAGTCCGGTTTATTCGACTGTCATTTTCGTCGATGTTCGTCAGTGTGCTAGGCGTAAAAATTAGGAACACAACAATGGCAGAGAAGAATAAATTTTCGAGTAAAAATATTTCTAAATCAGACCCGTATTTGAGCGACTTCAAGCCAGAGCAAGATGAACTTCAGGCTCTCAGGCAGGCCGTGTCAGTACGAATACTAACTTTGCGTTCAGCTCTGCAACTGAGCCAGGCAGATTTTTGTCGATTGGTTCAACGGAGCGCTCCGATGGTCAACAATTACGAGAAAGCACTTTCGCGCCCAGATTTGGATGCTGCGATTCAGATCGCTGACACAACAGGAGTTACGCTGGATTGGATTTTTTGGGGCCGAACTGCCGGGGTTGCGTCAGAACTTCTTTCGAAAATAATGAAGTCTAATCCCAAGCATGCAATCGACGGACGCGAGCGGCTCTAACGTCTTTCAGATTGAAATGAAGCCGACGCCGCTTGCGGTCCCCCTCCCCCTCCCCCTCGCGGGGAGGGGTTGGGGGTGGGGGGACATTCAAAGCGTAGCTGCCTCAAGC
>JABFRJ010000391.1 GCA_013141255.1 Hyphomicrobiaceae bacterium | reverse complement strand
CCATGAATACGGGGCGCACGCCTAAGTAAAGGTCGGTGTTGGCCCATTCCATCCAGGCTTCGCAGGTGGCGCGGAGTTTTAAGTCGCTGGGGTAGAGATCGGCTCGGTTATGTTTGGTGGCGAGATAGCGGACGATGGCGTGGCTTTCACGTAGAATAAAGCCTTCGTCGTCAATGACGGGGACGACGCCGAACTCGCTGACGGCGCGAAATTCGGGTTCGGTCGTCGGGCGATAGCCTCGACCCCAGTCGTCGCGCGTGAATTTCTCGCCGACCTCGTCGAGCATCCACAAGGCTTTGCGAACATTGATGGAATTAGCGCGGCCGTAAACTTTGATCATGATTTTGCGCGATCCGTTTCAGTGTAGAAAATTGGCGTTGTTGTTGGGACAAGACGTAGCACGCTTTTTCGCAGTTGCGAGCAGTGGAGCTTTTGAATTGTTCAATGTTTGGCGCATTGCTGATACTCGCGCCCGGCGGGGGAACCGTGTTAGACGTTGGTTGAAGAGGTCGGTTCAGAAGGCATGGACCGAACTCGCGATACACTTTTGATTGCCGATTCACTTGCCGACTTTTTTCCGCATCTCACCTCACGTTGTTCATACGGGCGCCATGATCGATCACACAGCCAAAAAAGCAGCTCTCGATTATCACGAGTCCGATCCACCTGGAAAAATCTCGATCCGCGCGACGAAGCCTGTCGTCAATCAGGCGGACCTTGGTTTGGCCTATTCGCCAGGTGTGGCGTATGCGTGCACGGCGATTGCGGAAGATCCGGCGATGGTGTCGCGGCTGACGGCGCGCGGTAACTTGGTGGCGGTGATTACCAACGGTACGGCGGTGTTGGGGCTTGGTAATATCGGGCCGCTGGCGTCGAAGCCGGTCATGGAAGGCAAGGCGGTTCTGTTCAAGAACTTCGCGGGCATCGATTGTTTTGACATCGAGGTTGCAGAGAACGAAGTGCAGCCGTTCGTGGAAGCGGTGGCGCGGTTGGAGCCGACGTTTGGTGGTATCAACTTGGAAGACATCAAGGCGCCGGAGTGCTTCGAGATCGAAGCGCAGCTCAAAGCGCGCATGAACATTCCGGTTTTTCATGACGACCAGCACGGCACAGCGATTGTGGTGGCGGCCGGCATTTTGAATGGTTTGAAAGTCGTCGGTAAAAAACTGGAAGATGTGCGGCTGGTGACGTCGGGCGCGGGTGCGGCGGCGCTGGCCTGTCTCAATCTGTTGGTGAGCCTGGGGCTGCGTCGAGACAACATCACCGTGACCGATATTAAGGGCGTGGTATACAAGGGTCGTAAGGAGTTGATGGACCCTTATAAGGAGCCGTTTGCGCAAGCAACGAATGCGCGGACGCTGGCGGATGTGATGCCGGGGACTGATGTGTTTCTTGGTTTGTCGGCGGGGAATATCGTTTCCAAAGAAATGGTCGCAAGCATGGGGCCACGGCCTCTGGTGTTTGCGCTCGCCAATCCGACGCCTGAAATTTCGCCGGAAGATGTAAAGGCCGTGCGGTCGGATGCGATCATGGCATCGGGACGGACCGACTATCCGAACCAGATCAATAACGTGTTGTGTTTCCCGTTTATTTTCCGTGGTGCGCTTGATGTGGGCGCGACGACGATCAATGAGGAAATGAAAAAGGCGGCGGTGGTGGCGCTGGCAGCGCTGGCCGAACAGGAGGCATCTGACGTTGTCACGTCGGCGTATGGCGCTGACACATTTGTGTTTGGGGCCGAGTACATCTTACCTAAACCTTTTGATCCGCGGTTGATTTTGGAAATTGCGCCTGCGGTGGCGGAAGCTGCGATGCGGACGGGCGTTGCGACGCGTCCGATTGCGGATTTCGACGCTTATCGGCAGAAGCTCAGTTCATTTGTGTATCGGTCGGGCTTCTTGATGAAGCCAGTTTTTGACGCGGCACGACGAGCACCAAAGCGGTTGATCTTTGCAGAAGGTGCGCACCCCTATGTGTTGCAAGCGGCGGCGCAGGCGATCCAGACAGGTATCGCACGCCCCATCCTGATCGGGCACGTAGACGACATCAAGCGCAGTCTCAATCACCTCGGGATACGGCTGAAGATTGGCGAAGATTTTGATATTGTCGATCCGAAGACTGATCCGCGCATGGGAGAGCTTAGCGAGGAATACACACGGCTGGTGGAACGACGCGGGATCTCGCCGATGCAGGCGCAGAGGACGGCGCGGACATCGAACACGCCGCTTGGGGCGCTGTTGCTTCGGCGCGGTCATGGTGACGCGCTGATTTGCGGACCGATTGGGCGGTTCCAACGGCACTTGCAACATATCGATCAAATCATCGGCAAGGGGCCGGGGGTCAAAGATTATGCGACATTGTCGGCGCTGATTATGAATACGGGCGCGTTGTTTCTCGCGGACACGTATGTGAGTTACGACCCGACGGCGGAGCAGTTGGCTGAAATGACGATGATGGCGGCGGAAGAAGTGCGTCGCTTCGGGATCGAGCCCAAGGTGGCGTTTGTGTCGCATTCGAATTTCGGTTCGTCGGATACGCCGTCGTCGGTGAAGATGCGGCAGGCATTAGCGCTGCTGAAAGGCTGGGCGCATGATCTAGAGGCAGAAGGGGAAATGCATGCGGATGCGGCGCTATCGCCGTTTATTCGTGAGGAGATTTTCCCTAACTCACGCTTGAAGGGCGCGGCTAATTTGTTGGTCATGCCGAGCCTTGATGCGGCAAACATCGCCTTCAACTTGCTGAAGGCGGTGTCGAACGGCGTTGCTGTCAGCCCGATATTGCTTGGTGCGGCTAAGCCCGTGCACATCGTGACGCCATCGGTAACAGTGCGTGGGTTGCTCAATATCGCGGCGCTGGCGGTCGTGGATTGTGCGAGGAGTAACGCAGCGGCGCTCAGGTGAGGTGTCGTTCGATACAATTTCGAACTCAGTTGAACTGAATTTGGTGCAAGTGTGGTTTTATTCTGTATCGAACCCGTTAGGTGAATTGGCGTTAACGAAGGCGCACCTGATCGATCTGTTTCATACCGTGTCTGTGCTGGGGGCGTATTGTCCGCTGTGCGCGAGGCTTGAGGCAGACATGACGGATACCGAACACGAATTGGTTTTGCTTGCGGGGTTGCGGCAGGCATTTGACGCCAATTGTGGCGCGTCGTGCAGCGCGCATGGGGACCGGCCGGCGGGTGTGCTTGTGTTGTGGGAAGGGCATCTGCGCGGGATTTGGTTCCGTCGTGATGGGGCATTTCACTTTATTCCTGGTGGGTATGTGAACCCAACGTATGCGAGCACAACTGTGGCTGAGGCGGTGGTTTACACACTGAGCGGTATTTGTCGTGCAAAGTAGATAGAAGTGGGCGAAGCAGCGTGCGGTTTGGCCTTATCGATGCCTGCACGTGCTTTAACCGGGATCATTTTTCTGCCAGATAGGCTTGGTCAACGTGTCGTGCGGCGTTACGGCATGGTTGAGATGGTGGATGCGGGCGGGGATGACGATGAGGCCTGAAATAGGAATGCCGCACCTCAATCGCCGACGTGTTTTGCGGGGTGTAACGGCGAGCGTTGGTGCGCTGGCAGGCAGTGGATTGGGTAGTGGAGCCGGGCTGGCGCAACGGTCGGCGGCGGGGACGCAGGCTGCTTCGACACAGGCATCGGCCGCGCAGGCGCTGGCAGATCCGAGCGCGGTGGTGACGCCCATTTCAGTTTCGGCGCGTCGGTTGGCGTCGTTTTCGCGAGCGTCATCGGCAAAAACATTTGGTCGGTTGGAGTTTCTCGGCGGGTTAGTGCTGACGTCGCAGGCGACCCATTTTGGCGGGTTTTCAGGTTTGGTGATGGAGCCGGATGGGCGAGGATTTATTGCGATATCTGATGAAGGGCACTGGCTCAGCGGGCAGCTGACGTATGATGCGAACGGCGTCTCCGGCATGGAGAAGACCGTGCTTGGACCGATCGTGGCGACATCGGGGAAGTCGCTATGGCGTAAGCGGGACCAGGACTGCGAGGCGGTGGCGCTGCTTGAGGGGACCTTGGCGCGCGGCACACTGTTGTTGGCGTTTGAGCGCAATCATCGTATCGGACGTTTCCCGGTGGTGGATCGAAAGATTGGTGTGCCGAGCGGATATTTGAAGATGCCGTCCGAGGCGAAACGGATGGCGTCGAACCGTGGGCTTGAAGCGATGACGGTGATGGCCGGCGGACCGTTTAAGAGCGCCGTGATTGCGATTTCTGAACGCTTTCCAGGAGGTGCGAATACGCACAAGGGGTGGCTGTGGATCAATGGCGAACCGCGTGAATTTACGCTCACGGATAAGAACGGTTTTGAGATTACAGACGTCGCGTCGCTGGGTGATGGATCATTGCTCATTCTTGAGCGGCGGTTCCGCTGGACCGAAGGTGTACATATGCAGGTGCGGTTGGTGCCGGCGGCTGAGGTGCGGCCGGGCGGTGTGCTCAACGGTGAATTGCTGCTGGAAGCGGGCATGACAGCTGAGATCGATAACATGGAGGCGCTGGCCGTGCATAAGGGGCCCAGTGGCGAGACGATCCTGACGCTGATGTCGGACGATAATTTCAATGGGTTTTTACAGCGAACAATTTTGTTGCAGTTTAAGCTGGCCTAAAATGCAAACGAGGCGCGTCCCGGGGGAAGGGCGTGCCTCGTTGCTATCTCTTATGTGAGCGCTGATTACCAGCGACCTCTTTCCTTGCGGTCGCTTACCAGCGACCTATTTTCTTGCGGTCGCTTACCAGCGACCTCTGTCCTTGCGGTCGCTTACCAGCGACCGACGCGCGAACCGAATTCGCGGCTGATCTGACGCTCGAGGTCGTCGGTGAGGACGCCGCCGTGATCGTTGATGAAGCGCGCGACGTCTGACTCGGCCTCGACTTGGCGCTTCAGTTGGGCGCGGGCGAGGAAGCGTTTCACGAGTCCTTTGAGACCATTGACGGCTGGAGCCATGCTGGGCTTGCCGGCAATTGCCGTGCTGTCGAACGATGCGTCGTCAAATGCGATATATTTGGCCATGTGACTGGCTCCTTTAGTTTAACCATCTCAACTTATATCCCGACTGCTCATGTCGGGGGCCGACTGACCTTGCGGTTAGATCGGGTTGCCAGCGTTGTGCCGTGCAGCAATTAAGATAGGGTGCTTCGCAGTTGCGAACAACGGCAATGTTGGCGCTCCAGCTATGCGTGGTGCGCAAGTAAAATTCAAAAAACTCATATATTTCAATATTGTAATAGCTTGTTTATCTATGCATCAATTGCCACAATTTGCCTTGTTGTTGGGTGACGCATGCTCGAATATAGCGTTGCACAAACAACAGCCCGCCGTAGCGCGGGGCTACGACGGGCTGTCGTGCGATTGCCTGGTCGGCAATAAATCTGAGCCTTAAGCGGCTTTGGCTTCCTTGGCGGCCTTGGCCAATTCGCGCTTCAAGGTTTGAAGCTGTGGCGAGAGGTCGTCGATTTTGGCTTTGACGAGATAGGCATCCAGGCCGCCGCGGTGTTCTACTGTCTTCAAGCCGCTGGCTGAGACTCGGACGCGGACCTTTTTGCCAAGCTTTTCGCTGGCGAGGGTGACGTTAACGAGGTTGGGGCGGAAAACGCGGCGCTTGGCGTTTTCAGCGTGCGAGCGGGTGTTGCCGGCGAGGGGCAGTTTTCCGGTCAATTCGCAACGGCGGGTCATGTCGTTCTCCTGGAAGCCTGCTCGGCAGGCCGATTGTCTGGCGTGGTTTTTATTGCGTTATTTTTCCGTGACTTACGGACAAATCCATCACGATGACGAGCCGGTGTGCGGCGCGGTCGAGGTGGCTATCGACGTAAGAAACGCTAAATCCTCTTGGTTCCGCGGAGCTTACGCCCAGCAGATCTGGGTTTTCTCTAAGGGATGGCGCGGGATGCGTCAAGGGTGGGGGCGTCGTGCGCTGCGAACATCAATTGGTTAAAATCGGAAAGTCCCTCTCCGCGCCTTATGGCGGAAAGGGACCGTCGATTGTTTCAATTGTTGATAGCGGTGCCTTTGATGAGTTTATTCAGCGGGCTGAAAACCGCTTCTGGAGGTTGAGGCGGATTCGTCGGCCCAAACATCTAGGAAGAGGTTGGCGAACAGGATTGCCATGCCGAGCAACAAGCCGCCGACGCCGACAAAGGTGAAAATCTCGGTCACTAGATTGGCATGTGCGGGTTCACGGCCAATGCTTGGGGCCATGAAGAACATGTTGAGCCAAGCCAATGGATACAGGCTTCCCATGCCAATCAAAGCTGCGGAGAGGGATTTCATTTTTGGTCTGAGTGACGACATTGTGACCAGGAAGATCAATCCGAGCGAGAAGCCGCCGACGCCAGCCGCATGGAAATGGGCGCGTTGAACGTAGCGCCAGATCTTGTCCTTGCTGGCGGCGTCATGCACCGCTGGCATTGCTTTGATGCCGTTGGCGATAAAGTTTTTGAAGGTGTCTTCGAACATGCCAAAGGCGACACCGAGGCCGATGCCGAATGAAAGTCCGAGCAGTGTTAATGCGGCTCCCAGGCGGACTGTTTTGAAGTTCTGATTGAGTGTCATTGCCATGCGTTCCCTCCCAATTTTCTGTCTCGCCGTGTTTTTGATTTAGGCGTTAAATGGGTGGTAGCGCTGGATTGCTGACATGTGGGTTACCGTGATTGTCAGGTTGCTGTAAGATTTGTTGGACCGTGCGCTGCGATTGATCGTTGCGCTCGATGAGCGTCTCCGTTGTTTCAAGTTTTGAGTGCCGCAATCACGCTCTTGGCTTTGTTTGCGAGGTGGGTGCGGAGGATGGGGCCGATGGCGGAGGCGTTGCGCGTGCGGAGAGCCTGCATGATGGCTTCGTGGTCGGTGACGGCTTGATCCCAGGCGGCAGGCGGTTGCTGGGCGACGAAGCGGACGGCGTGAATGCGGATCATTAGTTGATCGTAGATTTGCGTCAGGCTCGTATTAGCCGCGATGCGGAAGATGCTCTCGTGGATAGCGCGATTGGTTTTGGAGTAGCTGATCCAGTCGTTGGATTTGCGTGCGACGAGCATGGTGGCGTGGAGTGTTTCGAGCTTGGCGAGGTCGTGTTCTGTCATGCGTGTGATTGCGAGTTCTCCGGCCATCGCTTCGAGTGCGCCCATGATGGGGAACAGTTCGGCGATTTCGTCGGCTGTGATGGAGGCGATGCGGGCGCCGCGATGGGGCGTGAGTGTGATTAGGCCTTCGGCTGCGAGCATCTTGATCGCTTCGCGCAGGGGGGTGCGGGAGACGCCGAAGTGGGCGCAGAGTTCGGCTTCGGCGATTTTAGCGTCCGGTTTTAAATCGCCCGCGATGATGAGATCGCGCACGCGGTCGGCGAGTTCGTCGGCGAGGATGCGGCGGTGGATGGTTGAGTGGACTGATGCAGTCATTTGATGTGTGCCTCGTTGCTCAAGTGCGACTTGGCGGACGTGATCTCAATTGTTGAAGCCTGGGTCCTCGGCACACTCGGGACAAGCCCGAGTGCAAGCAAGCCGAGGATGACAGTTGGGGTGAGGCGAGTTCGTCGGCGAGGATGCGGTGGCGGATGGTTGAGTGGCTGGTCATGTTTGAGAGTCATCGCGTGGTGCACCCCCACCGCAAGTGCCGAATGACTTAGCTTTCGCTAAGTCATGGTGTTTGAAGTTCGGGCACTTGGCCCTCCCCCATCGAGGGGGAGGGATAAAAAGAGACGCTGGTGTGTTGTTTTGCATTCGAACGTCTTCTTGGCTTCGATTGTCGTGCTGCGCGTTCCAAACACATCATCAGACTGGCTTTTTTAGGCGGGTTTGTTTGGTGCGGTTTGGGTGAGGTATTGCATGGCTGAGCTGACGCCGCTCGATTTGTGCGGGATGCCGGCGAGGCTCAAGCCCATCTCGCAGCCCGAGAGTGCGCCTAAAAGTGTGAGATCGTTGATGTCACCTAAATGGCCGATGCGAAAGGCTTTGCCGGCGATCTTGGAGAGGCCGGTGCCGAGCGACATGTCGAAGTTTTCGAGCACAATTTTGCGGAAGCGGTCGGCGTTGTGGCCATCGGGCAAGAGTACGGTGGTGAGGACGGGCGAATAGTATTTCTCGTTGGTGCAAAGATTTTCTAGGCCCCAAGCGGCGACGGCGCGGCGCGTGGCTTCAGCGTGGCGATGGTGTCGCGCGAAGACGTGATCGAGGCCTTCCTCGTGCAGCATGTCGATGGCTTCGGCGAGGCCGTAGAGAATAGTGGTGGCGGGTGTGTAGTGGAAAAAGCCGTTCTTGGTGTGGGGTAACATTTCTTCCCAGGACCAGAAGAGCTTTGGTGTCTTCGATTGTTTGGAGGCGGCGATGGCTTTGTCTGAAATGGCGTTGAAGGAAATGCCAGGGGGGAGCATCAAGCCCTTTTGTGAGCCTGAGACGGAGACGTCGACGCCCCATTCGTCGTGGCGATAATCGGCGGAGCCGAGGCCGGAGATGGTGTCGACGAGGAGGAGGGCGGGATGCTTGGCTGAGTCCATGGCTTTGCGGACTTCGTCGATGCGTGAGGTGGCGCCGGTGGAGGTTTCGTTGTGAACGACGCAGACGGCTTTGATGGTATGGGCTTTATCTTCGCGGAGGCGGGCTTCGATTTTTGCCGCGTCAACACCTGAGCGCCAATCTGAGCCAATGAACTCGGCTTTGAGGCCGAGCTTTTCGGCCATCTGTTTCCAGAGCGTGGCGAAGTGTCCGGTTTCGTACATGAGGACGTGGTCGCCGGGGGAGAGTGTATTGGCGAGAGCGGCTTCCCAGGCACCGGTGCCGGAGGCTGGATAGATGATGACGGGGTTCTTGGTTTTGAAGATGGTCTTGATGCCGTCGAGGACGCGATGACCGAGCTTTTGGAATTCGGGGCCGCGGTGGTCGAGGACGGGGGCGGACAT
>JABFRJ010000325.1 GCA_013141255.1 Hyphomicrobiaceae bacterium | reverse complement strand
AGTCTTATGACTATGCGAGAGAGTAAGGCGCGACATGGTGCATCCTCCATCAGAGAGAATCACGGCATGTCGCATCGGCGTCAGACGCCGCACCGATCAGCAACCGCTGATATGGGGAAACCCCCGGCGTCGGTGCGCATGTCGATCGCACAACATAACACTAAAGTCGCATACCAACAACGACTGGTTGCCGATCTCAAAATTCTAGTCTCGAGCCTGCTTCAAGACCTTAAACCATCCGCGACCGCAAAGGAGATCGAAGCAAAACGCCCTTGCCAATAGAGGCGGCCCTTAGCACTGTCCACGCCGAAAACATCGCGCCGTGCGGGACACGCCGTCTCCAGCAGCTCATTTCAGAGGCCAAAGACCAACCATGAAAACCTACAACTCTGGCCTCGCCGCCCTCGCCGACGGTGCCATTCTCTCGCCCTTCACCCGCCTCAATCGCCTGCTGGAGGGCATCGAACCCGGCCACGCCAATCCGATCATCATGACAGCGGGCGATCCCAACGAGAAAATGCCAGGCTTTGTCATCGACAAGATGAAAGAGGCAGAAGCCTCGATGAGCTCCTACCCAACCATTCGCGGCACAGACGAATTGCGCGGCGCCATCGCTCAATGGATCAACCGTCGCTACCGCATGCCGGACGGCATCACCGCGACGCGCGAAATCCTCCCCACCAACGGCTCTCGTGAAGGATTGTTTTTCGCCGCGCTGCCTGCTGTCGGCCGCAAACTCCTAAACGCGCGCGACCCGCAGTCCCGGCCCGCCATTTTGATGCCAAACCCTTTTTACCAAGCCTACCTCGGCGGCGCTTACGGCACCAACGCTGAACCGGTATTCCTCAACGGCACCAAAGAAACAGGCTACATGCCGGACTTGGACGCATTGGAAAAGGACATCGCACTGCTGGAGCGTACTGCTGCATTCTACTTGTGCTCGCCATCCAACCCACAAGGCGCAACGTGTACACCCGCCTATATCGAACGCGCCCTCGCCCTGGCCCGCAAATACGATTTTCTGCTCTTTTTCGACGAGTGCTACTCTGAGATCTATAACGGAGACACGGCACCCGTTGGCGGCCTCGAAGTCGCCATAAAAACTCCCGAGCGCTTCAAAAATCTTGTTGTCTTCAACTCGCTGTCTAAGCGCTCAAACTTGCCCGGCCTGCGCTCAGGTTTCGCCGCCGGCGACGGTGATTTCCTCGAGACCATGGCCGAAATCCGCAATTTGACCGCCCCTCAAATCCCCGGCCCCATACAACACGCCTCAGCCGCCGTCTGGAGCGAAGAGCAGCACGTCGCCGTCATCCGCCAAGCCTATCGTGCCAAGTTTGACGTCTGCGACCAACTCTTGAAAGGTCGCTTTGACTATTCGCGCCCCCCTGGCGGATTCTTTCTCTGGCTAAATATGTCCCATTTAGGTGGCGGTCGAGACGCTTCGGTAACCCTATGGCAACGAGTCGGAGTCAAGGTGGTCCCTGGCGCCTTCCTGGCAGCCGAGGACGCCCAGGGTGTAAACCCCGGAACGGACTACATCCGCGTAGCACTCGTGCATGACGTGGCGACGATCAGGGAGGCTCTCGAACGTATCGTTCGTGTTGAGGCGTAATTGTAACAGTAGTTGCGTATGACACCTTATAGCGTAGGCATGGAAGGTCCAGCGGTTGAGTCGCAAGGGACAACACCAGGGATCAGAGCCCGTCTTAGCCACAGGATCGGCGCGTTTGCCCGCACGGTCATTGGCTACGCGCTTCTCAGTCTAGCACTGATGTTCGCACTCAGCTTCGCGACGTGGTCGGTCGCCGACCCGAGCCTCACACATGCCGCCGCCGGCACAACACGCAATCTGATGGGCCCCCTCGGCGCCATCGCCTCCGATCTTTTGATGCAGACGCTTGGTCTTGCCGGCATGTTGACTTTGCTGCCATTGGCGTTTTTCGGCTTGCAACTCACTGGCGGCAAGTCGATCGCCAACATCAAACTGAAACTCCTCGTCGTGCCAATCGCCATCCTCTTCCTCGCCGGCGCCCTGTCGGCTCTGCCAACATTTACAAGCTGGCCGCTGCGCCACGGTTTCGGCGGCATCATTGGCGACGTGATACTGAGCACGTTGCAAAACATACTCGCACCTATCAACGCCAAACGCGCGAAAGCCGCTGCCGGCTTATTCTATTTTGCCATTGGCATGGCCTTGCTGGTCCGTGGACTTGGCATGACCAAATCTGACGTTCGTTTATTGGTGACACCCTCGCCACGCGGCAACACATCACCGACATCAGCATGGAAAAAGAAAATTGTAGCCGTAGCCGCAGCAACGCCGATCCTTGGACCAAAATTGTTTGGCACTAAGCCCACCGAGGTTGATCCACAACTCCCAGGCCTGGAGCAGCGCCCACAACACAATCTTTACGGCCAGCCCATCTATCATCCGTATCCGCAACCCAGTATGCACCCGCAAGGTCAGTTACAGCATCCAGGGTCGTACCCCGTGATGGCGGTGCATCCTCAACCACAAATGCCGCAACAATACCACGCGCCCGCACCTCGCGCACAAGTATACCCACATCCGTTTCTGCGTGCCCATCCCATGACGGCCAACCGCCCGCTCGCGATGCTGCCCCATCCAATGCAGCCACAGATCCATCCAATCAATCAAACCTTCGTCACCTCACATCCTGTGGTCGTGATGCCCATGCCAGCGCCCATGCCACAGCAGCAGCAGCAGCACCACAATCACTACAATGCCGCGCCGCAGTTTGATGCTGTACTGCGTCCCGCGCCAACACACACCACAGCACCGCGCGAAGACATACACGACACGCCTACTGAATTCACATTCGATAGCGCCGATGATGACAGCCGCGCCATGGCCGAGCGGTTTGCCCCGCGCGCCAGCACATCTGCGCCGTCAGTTGCACATTTACCGACAGCTCAAATACAAGCTGAGCCCGCAAATCTTGCGTCACATATACACGCCACAGCGCAAGTGCCATTGGCACGTCAAGACGCGTCCGCTGATGCCGTCGCAACCACGCCACCAGCGCAGTTCTCAGCGAATCCTCGCGGTGCCGACGTTGTACCCGCCCGTCAACGTCGCTCAGAGCCAACGCGCTCAGAACCAGCGCGCCTAGGTTATCGCACGCCATCCATAACGCTGCTCAAAGCACCTCCTGCCGTTCGTCGATCCTTCGAAGGCAACGCCCAAACCTTGCGCGGCCTAACCAAACTGCTCCTCGATACCCTCGCCGATTATGGCGTAAAAGGTGATATTACCGCCGTCCGCCCAGGGCCTGTCGTCACACTATTCGAATTTGAACCCGCACGCGGCACCAAATCCTCGCGCGTCATTGGTCTTGCCGAAGACATCGCTCGCTCGATGAGCGCTACCGCTGTTCGCATCGCAATCATTCCTGGACGCAACGCCATCGGCATCGAATTGCCCAACGTAACGCGCGATACAGTCTACTTGCGCGAAGTGATCGAAAGCGATGCCTTCACCAATCGATCAATGAAATTGCCAATGACGCTCGGCAAGACCATTGGTGGCGAACCCGTTGTCGTCGATCTCGCACGCATGCCGCATTTGCTCGTCGCAGGCACAACCGGCTCCGGTAAATCCGTCGGCGTCAACGCCATGATCCTGTCACTGCTTTATCGGCTATCACCTGCCGAATGCCGCCTCGTCATGATCGACCCCAAGATGCTGGAGCTCTCGGTTTACAACGGTATTCCGCATTTATTGTCGCCAGTCGTCACCGAGCCAGGCAAAGCCGTTGCAGCATTGAATTGGGTCGTCCGTGAAATGGAAGATCGCTACCGCCGCATGTCGCGCCTCACCGTCCGCAATATCGATGCCTACAACACACGCTTGAAAGAGCTCACAATCGCTAACGAACCTGTCACTAACGACGACACGCACATGCCCTACATCGTTGTTGTCGTCGACGAATTCGCTGACCTCATGGCAGTTGCAGGCAAAGACATCGAATTCGCCGTGCAACGACTCGCCCAGATGGCGCGCGCCGCAGGTATACATCTCATCATGGCCACCCAGCGCCCGTCGGTTGACATCATCACTGGCACCATCAAAGCAAATTTCCCCACCCGCATTTCATTCCGCGTAACCTCACGCATTGACAGTCGTACGATTTTAAACGAGCACGGCGCAGAGCAGTTGCTCGGTCAAGGCGACATGCTCTTCGCAGGCGGCAATGGCCCCACCATGCGCGTACACGGCCCCTACGTGTCGGACGAAGAAGTGGAAGCCATCGCTACTTATCTCCGCGCTTCCGGCACCCCCGAATACGTCACTGATTTAACCGCCATTCCCAGCGACGATGACAACGATGGCAGCCTCAGCGATGACGACGATCTGCCCGAAGGTGATGACAACGACCTCTATGATCGCGCCGTGGCCGTAATCGTTCGTGACCAAAAGGCATCGACGAGCTACCTGCAACGCCGCCTATCGATAGGCTACAACCGGGCCGCAGACCTGATCGAGCGTATGGAGCGGGATGGCATCGTCGGCCCAGCGAACCACGCCGGGAAACGCGACCTCCTAAGCGCATCGGCACGTCCACAAGCCTAGATCCAGGAACCCTAAGCCTCGGAAGCTTTGGTCCGAGACTTTAAAGACCGAGAATCCCGAAATTGCCGCTATTGAACTACCCTCAAAACAGCCCACAACGTCGCGAACGTGGATTTCACGCGGAATTTTGCTAGCACCACTTCCGTTCGCCGCGATCTTGTCTCAATGTTCCAACACCAACTCGAACACGATTGCGATTCGTCGAAGGACAACGCGCTCGATGCTTTTAGCATGCTCACGTTCTAGATCTAAGGCCACGGTCACCCGAGCTTAGGCGATCAATAACGCGATACATGTCTGAGTATTTCCGATTTCTACGAGGAACGTGATGACGCAATCCGCCCGCTATACCATCGCGCTCGCGCTCGGCCTCCTAACGGCCGTCCCAGCCGTTTGGGCACAATCCGCGGCGCCTGCACCGGCCCAGTCCCCAACCACACCACCAGCCGCCGCACCTTCCGTAGGGCAAACCTGGAGCCCCACAGTCAGCCAATCCGCCCCTGCTGGTTCAACCGCGACCACGTTAGACCCCGCACAGACCGAAGGGCTCAATATCGTCAGCAAATACTTCAATGATTTGAAGCAGCTGAAAGGCGCTTTCCTCCAAACCAACCCCGACGGCAAGCGTTTGAGGGGTAAGTTCGCCATTAAGCAGCCCGGACGTTTCCGCTTCGACTATGGCAGCGGCAGCAAAATGGTAATTATTTCGGATGGCACCTACCTTGCCATTCAGGATCTCGACATGAAGACGGATGATCGCGTTGAGCTCGACCGCACACCCTTTCGTATTTTGCTGCGCAAGGACGTAGATCTCATTCGCGACGCTCGCATTTACGAGGTCCAGAACGTCGACGACTTAATTATTGTCACACTGGCCGACAGAAGCCCCGACGCTCCCGGAAAGATCCGCCTCTTCCTGTCAAAGAAACCAGAGCTAGAACTGAAGGAATGGGTGACAACCGACGCGCAAGGATTGGATACCAAAATCGAAGTATCAGGCCTCAGCAGAACGGAGCCGATCGACGATGCTCAGTTCAAGCCTTCTTCAGTTGCATTGCAAAAAATACAGTGAATTCAACATGTTAACATATTGTTAAACTATTAAAGCACGCAACTAAGTCTCCAACAGCGAAACAAGCTGTAACAATCGCGTGAGAATGCACGTCCGAGTGTTGCAAGAGAGAACCACCTCCACTAAATTAAGAGCATCAGGTCGATGACCAAATAATCGGTTTCCCCCAACCGACGGTCAAAAGACCAAACACCGGTACCCTCCCGGTGTTAATGCGCGAATAGCGCAACAACCCAGCCTCTTCCCCCAAGAGGCTGGGATTTTTTTATGCCCCGCGATATTCAGTGTGCAAGAATTTGAGCCATATTGTCCGAATGGCCATAGTTCGTCTGAGCCACGTCGCGATCAATGGCGCGCAATTCTTGCGCGACACGCGTCAGTCGGGCTGTAATATTTGCGCTCAATTTATCAGCCAATACCGGATCGTCCAACATTTGCTCGTGCATTTCACTTCGCAAAATTTTGAGGCAACGCACATTTCCACGCGCCAATACCGTGGCACCATAACTATGCTCAATCAACATCGCCATTTCGCCAATCAGTGATGCCTCTTCGACAGCCTCTGGCAATCCATCATCATCCATGGAGAGGCAATCAGCCACGCCGCCAACGATCAAATAAGCCGCGTCTGCGTCCTTACCTGCAACCGTTATCTTTGAACCAGGCTTGAACACGATACGCTCAGCGCGTCGCGCAATTTCTGTTATTTGCAGAGGCGACAACCCCTGAAAAATTTCAACGCGCAACAACGGCGCGAGCAGCGCATCAATAGCCATTTGTAATCCCCGGGTACCGAACGCTGAACAAGCGAAGCGAACGAAACTCGACGGGGCACGAACAACATAACCAAAGCGGGGCCCGCCCTACACTCACAAAACTTCTACCGGGCTTAGGGATGCGAGTGCAAGTCCCCTGTGGACGACCGGTTGATATGTCATCATCTGGTCACGCCAAAACACTGCAATCAAAGGCGTTTAACCTCAGTACTCCAGCTGACCAAACAAATGAGATTGCCTCAAACAACCGAATCAAATGGCACAAATTTCAATCACGGAACCAACTTGTACCCACCTGCTTCAGTCAGCAACAATTCCGACTTTGACGGGTCTTTTTCGATCTTCTGCCGCAGGCGATAAATATGCGTCTCCAGCGTATGTGTCGTCACCCCGGAATTGTACCCCCACACTTCTTGCAATAACACTTCGCGCGTCACAACCTTTTCCCCCGCCCGATACAGGTATTTCAAAATTGATGTTTCTTTTTCCGTTAACCTGAGTTTACTGCCCTTTTCGTCAACCAGCAGTTTCGAGGCCGGTTTGAACGTATATCCGCCAATGGCAAAAACCGCATCTTCACTCTGCTCGTGTTGACGCAACTGCGCACGAATGCGCGCTAGCAAAACGGCAAACTTGAAAGGCTTTGTGACGTAATCATTGGCGCCCGAATCAAGCCCCAAAATCATATCTGCGTCGGACGCATTAGCCGTCAACATGATGATAGGGCTTTTGAAGCCACCTTTGCGCAACAACTTGCAAGCTTCTCGCCCGTCCATATCCGGCAGCATCACATCAAGGATCAAAAGATCCACCTGCTCTGCCTTCGTCGCCTCCATGCCCTTCCCCGCAGTCCCCGCGTCACGCACGTTGAACTCGTCATAGAGCCCCAGCTGTTCAACCAAAGACTCCCTAAGCTCCTCATCGTCATCAACGACGAGGACGGTGCGTTTATTACTCATATCTCGAAGGCCTGTTTTCATTGCCAAGGTCTACAGGGTACACGCGACGCCAACCGCGCAAGCGGACAACATCAAAAGGCACCAAGAACCAATCACGCATAACCCGGGCTCGCTACAGCAAAACCCAACATCATGCGCCACACAGTGGCATACTGTTAGAGGCCTGGATAATATTCAAGCCTGAACCAACCGAACCAAGCCACATTGCCTTCCCGAAAATGTGATCTGAGAGTAGCAATGTGTCGAGAATAAAACTTAAACGGATGCACGTTGTCGCCGTCACACCCAAATCAACACGCGGCATGATCTATTGGTCAAATGGACACTCCATACCCTGCGCGCTCGGACGTTCAGGTCGACGTTGCATGAAGCGCGAAGGTGACGGCGCCACCCCCATTGGGTCCTGGGCCATCGATCAAGTTTACTATCGCCGGGACAGGCTCAAGCCGCCAACCACAACCCCTACCGCGCGACCAATACAACTAAGTGACGGCTGGTGCGACGATCCAACAGACCCCCGTTACAACTGTCCCGTTCAACTTCCATACCATGGCAGCCACGAAATCCTGTCCCGTGCCGACCACGTCTATGACCTGTTGCTCGTCTTGAATTACAATCGACGCCCACGCCTACTCAATCGCGGCAGCGCCATTTTTTGCCACCTAGCACGCAAAAACTTTGAGCCGACTGAAGGCTGCATCGCACTGCGCGAGCGCGATCTCCGCCTAGTTTTGCTACGGACTAAGCGCGGTGATCAGTTTGTCGTGCGCGGTTAAAAACCCTCGATCACCCAAACTAAAACGAAAGAGCCCGACATCGTCACCGATGTCGGGCCCACGAGGAAACCCACGGCAATTTCTATTTGCCGTGAGTAGAATAGATGAGGCTCAGTAGTTGTAAGCTCGTTCGCCATGATCGACGATGTCGAGGCCTTCACGCTCTTCGTCAGTCGCCGGACGCAAGCCGATGATAACATCAACCAGCTTAAAGATTATCGCCGACAATATGCCCGACCATAAAAGCGTGAATAGAACAGCCTTGGTCTGTGTATAAACCTGCGTCGAGATCGAATACTCGGCAATTTTCAACGCCTCGTAGTCGAAGATCCCCGTACCACCCAACGACGGAGCAGCCACAATACCGGTCGCAATAGCGCCAATAATACCGCCGATGCAATGAACGCCAAAAACGTCTAGCGCATCGTCGTAGCCAAACATATTCTTGATCGTCGAGCAGAAGAAGAAGCAGACAAACCCTGCCACAAATCCTAGCGCAATGCCGCCAACCGGACCGGCATACCCAGCCGCAGGCGTAATCGCGACTAGACCCGCAACAGCACCAGAAACCACACCAAGCAAGCTTGGCTTACCCTTAGCGATGTTTTCAGCAATCATCCACGCGAGTGCAGCAGCTGCCGTCGCAACGAACGTATTGACCATCGCCAAAGCTGCAGTGCCGTTCGCCTCAAGCGCCGAACCGGCATTGAAACCAAACCAACCCACCCACAACAATGCGGCACCAATCATCGTCAACG
>JABFRJ010000561.1 GCA_013141255.1 Hyphomicrobiaceae bacterium | reverse complement strand
ATAAAGGCCCATGGGCCGAACTCGCCGCCGCAGACGCCATCATTTTCGGCGCGCCGACCTACATGGGCTCGCTGTCCGCGCCCTTCAAACAATTCATGGATGCCTCGTCCAAGGCTTGGTACGGCGACGTTTGGAAAAACAAAATTGCAGCCGGTTTCACCAATTCAGCCAGCTGGTCGGGCGACAAACTAAATTCGCTGCAGCAACTCGCAGTCTTCGCCGCTCAGCACGGCATGATCTGGACCTCGACCGGCATGAAAGCGGGCTTCAATTCCTCCACCGGAAAGATCGACGACATCAATCGCGTGGGCTCATTCTTAGGCCTGATGGCGCAATCAAATACCGACCAAGGCCCAGACGTCGCGCCCCCCGCCCAAGATCGCAAAACAGCAGAGCTATTCGGTCAACGCGTCGCCGAAGTCACCAAGCGCTGGACCGCCACCAACGCCTAAAAATATGCACCGCGCTTGAGCCGTCACACGACAAGAGTGCTCAAGCGCAACGCTGCGAGCGTCCAAGCTCAATTGCGCTAAATTTCAATCCGGGCCTTAAGCGCCGCAAGCGCTTCCGGCGTATCAATGTCCGTCAACACGTGCGCCGCATCGGCATCTATCTCGGCCACTTCTGTGCCATACAACCCGAGCAGGTGCTTGGCGCCAAAATCTCCAACAACCGTCATCATCTCAGCGAAGTAGCGCCGATCCCAAAGCACCGGATTGCCACGCTTGCCATCAAATATCGGCATCACAATGCTGCGGCCATCCTTCGGCGCAAAAGCCGCGATCATCCGATTGTAAAGTGTCGTCGGCACCTCAGGCATATCGCCGAGCGTCACAAGCGCGCCGTCAACATCGGGTGGCAACGCCTCCAACCCAACTTTGAGTGACGTCGAGATACCGTCAGCAAATCGCGGGTTCTCAACGAAGCGCACATCAAGTCCAGCCAACGCCGTTCGCACCGCTTCACCCGTGTGCCCCAACACAACAATCACCGGTAGCGCTGAGGACGCCAAAAGTGCCTCCGTCGTATGCCGCACAATCGGTCGCCCACCGATCATCTGCAGCAACTTATTGACCGCCCCCATGCGTGAAGATCGTCCACCCGCCAGCAACACAGCGCCGATACGCGGCGCACTGCGCACAACGTCATCCGGCGCAGACGCCATCGACCCATCACGCGGTTGCGGACGCGAACTGATCTCCTTCAACAGCCCGCCAACCCCCATCGCCCCAATGTCGCCCGCTGTGATTGGCAACTCAACCATCACGCGCTCCAACACGTAGTCAAACCCATTGAGCTTTGGCGATCCGGCGCAACTCGGAATCCCAATCACAGTCTGCGCTCCAAGACGGCCAAGCAAAAGTAGATTGCCCGGATCGACCGGCATACCGAAGCGGACAATCTCACCGCCCGCCGCCACTAACGCTTGCGGCACGATATCTGCGCGATCCACGATGGCAGACGCCGCGAAAACGAGAATGGGTGAATGTTGAGCCGCGCTCGCAACGGCAATCGCCCGCGCCACATCTTCGACCGTGTGCGCAACCGTCTCACACTGCGCGAGAGACGCCCCGAGTGCGGTCAATCGGTCACCAATCACAGTTGCCCGTTTCTTCAGCACGCTCGCCTTCGTTGTGGGCAAGCGCGTCAAAATCAGCGCCGCTCGCTTTGCAACAAACGGCGTTGTTGCAACTGCTTTAGCGCCACCCGCCGCCACCAGCGCCGCCATTGCAGCCCCCGGAACCGCAAATGGGATGATCTTAACCGTCGCCAGCATCTGTCCCTTTTGCACACGCTCAAACGGCGTCACCGTCGCAATCGTCACGGCCTCATCGATGCCATTCAATCGCGCGACGGCCGCTGCATCAATCTGCGCAAGCCCGGCCGCTGCCGAATAAATATTGGCCCGCCCGGTGAACGGCGCAGCCACCGTCGTGTGCGATCCCGAAATTTGCAGCGCTACCGCCGCCGCCGCGCAATCCTCACCAACTTCGTCGGCGTCCAATCTGCCCGCGAGAACATTCACAATCCCTGCCGCGCGCAGCAGCTCAAGGTCACGTGCCGTCAGCGGTCGCCCCTTCTTGATCGTTCCCTCAGGCGTAGCCAGGGAGTGCGCGAGAATAGCGCCGAGTGCCGCATCGAGTGCCAATGTGTCGAAGCGCATCAGATATCCTCAGCCAACTACCGCCGCAGCCCCGGACCAAGTCGCGACAGCAGCGCCAACAACGTCTCGACGTTTTCAGCCCCGACGGCCTCGCGCACGCGCGCCTCATGCAGCGCATGTAACTCGCGTGCGCGCTTCAGCGTCGTATGTCCCTTGTCAGTCAACTGCAACGCGTAGCTACGCCTGTCTGTCAATGATGGCTCGCGACGTGCAAGCCCGCGCCGCTCAAGTTCATTGATCAAAGTCACAAAATTCGCACGTTGAATTCCAAGCGCCGCCGCCACCGCACTTTGCGTCAAACCGGGCGTCTGATCGAGTAAAACCAAAACGCTGAATTGAGCTGGTCGCAAACCCGTCTCGGCAATGGTCGCGATAAAATCTTCGAACACTGAGATCTGTGCGCGGCGCAGTGCGTATCCCGTCATTTGCCCCAGGGCACCAACATCAGTCACGCCCGCGACAACGGCTGTGTCTGCCTCCGGTGGCTCAACATCTGTGGTTGCAACAATTCTCAACCTGCTCGGAGCCGTCTCCGACCGGTGCGCTAAATCAGTTTTGCTCGATTTATGTTTGCTCGACATAGTATTCTCTGACCGGCGAAGTGTTGGCATCGACGAAACCAAGCGGCAATTGCGCTCATGCTGCACCGCCGCACAAAATCTGTCGATTGTTATACACTATTACACTTTACGACGATCCGCAGTGCAACCCAGGCTGTCTGCGGGGCTCCAATGCAAGGGCGAACGCCGCACAAAGTTAGGGCGCATACGCTGTCACAGCAGCACATGCGCCCCAATACCGGCATTACAATACAAGTGAAGGCTTAGCTGCCCTTTGTCTTATCGGCATTGTTAAGCCGCGCGATCAAGCTCGATGTGTCCCACCGGCTCCCGCCCATTTTCTGAACTTCCGAGTAGAACTGATCGACCAAGGCTGTAATCGGCAAGCTCGCCCCATTTCGCCGCGCTTCATCGAGCGCGATGTCGAGATCCTTGCGCATCCAATCGACAGCAAACCCGTAGTCAAATTTGCCGTCACCCATATTCTTCCAGCGATTTTCCATCTGCCACGATCCCGCAGCACCCTTGGAAATCGTTTCCATGACAGCGGGTAAATTGAGCCCCGCCTTTTGCGCCATATGAATACCTTCCGACAAACCCTGCACAAGGCCTGCGATGCAGATCTGATTGACCATCTTGGTCAACTGTCCAGCGCCTGCCGGACCAATCAATGTCACCATGCGGGCAAATGCATCAATCACGGGCTTTGCCTTGTCGAACACCGCCTGCTCGCCCCCCACCATAACCGTCAACACGCCGTTCTGCGCGCCCGCCTGACCGCCCGAGACCGGTGCATCGAGAAAGTCGAAGCCCTTTTCCTTGGCTGCCGCGTATAATTCGCGCGCCACGTTGGCCGACGCCGTTGTGTTGTCGACAAAGATTGTGCCGCGCCCCATGGCCGAGAACGCGCCGCCTTCCCCAATTGTAACCGAGCGCAAATCATTATCATTGCCGACGCAGCAAAAAACGTAGTCAGCCCCCCGCGCTGCATCCGCAGGTATCGCCGCAGTTTTGCCGCCAAATTCTTTGACCCATGCATCTGCCTTTGCGGCATTTCGGTTATAAACGACGAGATCGTGACCACCTTTTTTGCGCAGATGGCCCGCCATCGGGTAACCCATCACGCCAAGACCAATCCACGCCACTTTTGCCATTTTACGAGGTCCTTGAAATTGAAGTTGTCTGACAAGTGGGCTCTTGTAGCCGAGCCTACAAAAATTGTCAGCAGTACAAAACAAGACCGCCCGCATGGTAAACCAGCGGGCGGCACACGACTTCAGAACAGCAAAAGCTCAATTGGTGCCGCGTAAGATCTGGTCGCGCCAATCGGGTTCAGGAGCACGATAACGTGGCCGCGGTGCTGCGATGGGCGCTTCAACAGCAGCTGCAGGTCCAACAGTTCCCGGTTGCACGACTGCTGTCCCCAGTTGCCCCGCTGCTGGAATTGGAGCAGGCACGGCACCGCCAAGGGCAGGGCGGGTACCATTGGCAGCGGGCACTTGCATCGCGGCCTGTTGCGATCCTGCGCCAGCACCCACTGCTGATGTGCCCGGTCCAGGCATCGTCCAGGTTACACTCCGGCGTGCCAACGGTTGCGCGGCAACCGCAACGCGCTTACGTCCGAGATCGCGGTTAGCGATGTCGTCAAATTCCGCCAGTGTTGTTGCTTTGCCTTTGGCACGCATATGCACGATCTTGTAGCCCTTCTGCCGCAGCGCCGCGAGCAGCCCCGGCAACGCTTCAGCTGTAGACTGTTGGATATCGTGGAACAGCAATATCCCCTTCTTGCGATAGGCGAGTTGCTTCAAAATTTCCGCGTGCACGGCTGGCGCACTCTTCGACTTGTAATCTAGGCTGTCGACATCGATCGAGAAGTTACCGAATTGGCGCGTTTCCGCATATCCATTCATGGCCTTTGTGTCGGCAAGGAACGGAAATCTAAAAAACGGTGCAATTGGCTGCCCGGCTGCCGCAGCAACAGCGCTGAAGCCGAGTTCCATTTCGTGTCGCGCCTTAAGTGGCGTCAACTTGCGCAAGTTCGCGTGGCTCCACGTGTGGGTGCCGACAGTATGTCCCTTGCGGTAAATCTGCTTGACCATCTCAGGATCAGCAACGGCTTGCGACCCGACCATGAAGAACGTGGCTTTGGTGCATTCCCCCTCAAGCGCGTCCACGACGGCCTGGGTGTGGCGGCGCAGCGGACCGTCGTCAAACGTAAGCACGACCTCACCATCGGCCAGGAAATCCAGTTCCTTATGCTGTTGCGATCCAAACTTCGGCCCGCTCGACGTGTCGATCTCCACAATCCGCGTCACACCAATGGCGCGCGATGGATCGCAAACGCCTTTCGGAGGCGCGGAAGCGGCTTGGTGGGCCGGCACCACAACGGCAGCGGCACTCAGAACAAGTCCAGCAACCAGAGCAGCAGCGGAAACCCGCGAATGGGCACGCATCGGGCTCAGGTGAAACATCAGCATCGGTCCTTTTTAATAGGCCTTAGGCCCTTAAGAGCTAGCCTTAAACCTTGAGGGCTTTTTGCACGCAAGTATGGCAACGGCAAGCCAACGTGAACACATTCACACCACCGCAAAACCGCACGGGGGCTTGCGAATCCAACCGTTTATAGCATCTTGGCGGCGGAGAGGGATGGGACACGATCGCGTCTGTGGCCATTATGCACCATGTTGCGGGGACTCTCATCCAACGACCAGTCCAAAAATCGCAATGCCTCACGAATACAAGGCAGCGCACGAGCTGCAGCAAAGCGCATGTAGCGCACACTTCAAACGGGACTTGAGGCATGGCGGGGCAAAACAAAGAGGACGATCGACCGACACCGAATGAAAATTTGGCAGAGCGCGTCGGCCACGTTCCGGCGCCGGACGAGCCGACGGTCGAAGCAACCGCAGACGCCGTGTCAGATCTCGTCTCAGCCGTTGCCGAAGCCCTCGCGCGCGGTGACGCTAAGCAGGTCTCGGAGTTAACTGCACCACTCAACACGGCCGACCTAGCCCGCGTCATCGAACTGCTCGAACCTACCGACCGAACTGGGCTCGCAACGTCGCTCGGCGCGGCATTTCCCGCCGAAGTTCTCTCCGAGCTTGACGAAACCACGCGCGACCAAATCTCGGAGGCGTTGCCAAACGCTCAAATCGCCAAGGCCGTCACCGACCTCGACACCGACGACGCCGCTTACGTTATGGAAAGCCTAGAGGCAGACGATAAGAAGGACGTGCTCGCCCAAGTCCCCGATACCGAGCGCGCTGCCTTGGAGCGAGCACTCGAATATCCTGAAGGCTCTGCCGGCCGCTTGATGCAGGCCAATTTTGTGGCCGTGCCGCCTTACTGGACTATCGGTCAAGTCATCGACCACATGCGCGAAACCGACGATTTGCCCGAAACCTTCTCGGACATCTTCGTCGTCGATGCGACGTTCCACGTACTCGGCAGTGTGGATCTATCGCGTCTACTGCGCACAAAACGCCAAATCGATGTCCAAGACATCATGGATACTGAACGGCATCTTTTGCTTGCGACAGAAGATCAGGAAGCCGTCGCCCGCCAGTTCGAACGCTACGATTTGAAGTCAGCCCCCGTCGTCGATGAAAACCGCCGCCTCGTCGGCGTGGTCACCGTCGATGACGTTGTCGAAGTTGTTGCCCAAGAAGCTGACGAAGACATCAAACGCCTTGCCGGTCTCGGTGACGAACGCCTGACAGATAGCGTCCGCCAGATCGCGCCACCTCGTTTCAGTTGGCTCCTCGTCAACCTCTTCACCGCTGTGCTGGCGTCCGCCGTGATCAAGAACTTCGAGAGCACTATTGAACATATGGTCGCCCTTGCGGTGCTCATGCCCATTGTCGCATCAATGGGCGGCAACGCCGGCACTCAAACCATGACCGTGGCCGTCCGCGCCCTCGCCACTGAATCGTTGATGCCCGCCAACGTCGTCCGCGTCGTTCTGCGCGAGACCGCCGTCGGCCTTATCAACGGGCTGCTGTTCGCCTGCATCATGGGCGCGGTCGCGGTCCTCTGGTTCGGTGGCAGCAAACTCGGCATCGTCATGGGCGCCGCCATGATCATCAACATGTTGGCCGCCGCTCTGGCTGGCATTTTCATTCCGCTCGCCCTTGATCGGATGGGCTTCGATCCAGCGGTCGCCTCCACCGTGTTCGTCACCACCGTCACCGACGTCGTCGGCTTTTTCGCTTTTCTTGGCCTCGCCAGCCTCCTGTTAATGTAGCGTCATCCAAAGTCTTAAGAGGAATATGCTGATGCAAGCCGCGTCCCACGTTAAAATCCGCCCACTCGCTGCAGGGGATAAAGCCGTCTGGCTCAAGCTCTTCAAAGGCTACATCACGTTCTACAAAGCCACCGTCGCCGACGATGTTATTGAGGCCACATGGCAACGGCTCATCGCAAGCACAGATGGCTTCCACATCGCGCTGGTCGCCGTCGGTAACGATGATGTACCTGTAGGCTTAGCGCACGTCCTGTTCCATCCCTCGACCTGGACTAAAACCTGCTATTGCTATCTCGAAGACCTCTTTGTCGATCCTGAGACCCGCGCCAAAGGCGTTGGCCGCGCACTGGTGGACGCGGTCTACGCCGAAGCCGACAAGCGCGGCGCCACGCGGACCTATTGGACCACCCAAGAATTCAACTACCGCGCCCGTGGCCTCTATGACCAAATGGCAACAAAATCGGTGTTCGTCCAGTACCGCCGTTAACGCCTCTTCAACGCATTTCTCGCGATAACATTAGGACCAAGTGTTTGCGTCCTTCTCTTGTCGTGAGGTTCGGTATGTCGCAACGCCTGTGGCCATCATCAAAGCGGCGAATGCAACACCTCTTCGCTTGTCTGGCAGTCTTACTTTTCCTACCGCCCGCAGCAGTTACCGCAGCGCCAGCAGTCACCCAATGCGTCACCATCGCCGATGCCGATGTGCCGTCGATGTTTGCAACCTTCAACGCAGCGCTTGAAACGCAACATCCTGATAAAGTCGCGCGCTTGTTCGCCGTCGACGCCCTCCTGATAGGCCATAACGCGCCCAAACCCCGTAGCGGCTATATGGACATCCGCGACTACTACGTCTTTTTCCTCACCGCCAAACCACGCGCCCAGGTCGTGCAGCGCACGGCCCACCCCGGTTGCGGCTTCCTAATTGACGAAGGCGTTATCGAATGGAGCTTCGGCGACGCCGCCCATCCACCAGTGACCACGCACTATTTCATGTTGCACGAATACGGAGCCGGCGGTTGGCGCATTGCGCACTATCACGACGTCACAATTGAGACACCGCGCCAACTTGCCGCCGCTCGAAAAGTAGCCGTCGCAGGCTTTCTCAAACGCGCACCCTCAGTGGCTTCAAAAGCCGCGGCGACTGAGAAATCAAACAATAACAATACCTACAAACCCGGCGCATTCCGCGACGACATTCCCGTTTTTGATTGAGCGCCAGCGCTCAAGCAAACCGATCCGGCCTATAAGGTGCTGGATCGGTAAAGGCGTTTCCGCCTGTCATCATTTCCGCCACCAGGCGACCCGTCACTGGACCTAGAGTGAATCCTAAGTGGTGATGACCGAAGTTCGCCCACAACCCTTTGATGCCTGGAATAGGCCCAATAGCCGGCAGCATGTCCGGTAAGCACGGTCGACGGCCCAACCACGGCTCAGTTTCCACGCGGGTGTCGAGCGGGAACAGCTTCCGCGCCGCAGGTTCGACTTTGTCCAATTGTACAGGTGTTGGTGCGACATCGCGCAACGCGAACTCGGCCCCCGTCGTGATCCGCAATCCTTTAGACATCGGTGTCAGCACGTAACCGTTATCGGTATCGAGCAGCGGCCGATTGAGCGTCGCATTGCCTTTGGCGGAGTAGTGCATGTGGTAGCCACGCTTGACGCCGAGTGGAATCCAAAAGCCAAGCTTCCTGACGACATCATCGGACCACGGACCGAGACACACGACACACTCCCGGCCAGAAATTACGCCGTCTTCGCCCAGCACTTCGAAGCCTCCAGTCGTCTGGCTGAGCGTGCGCGCTTCACCGCGTAATACTGCTCCACCGCGCTTCACAAATAAGTCGCCATACGCTTTGCCGACCGCACCCGGATCCGCAACGCTGACAGGGTCCGACATGAAAAGCCCACCCGCAAATGTCTCCGTCAAATGCGGCTCCATTTCCTTGATCTTGTCGGGCGTCACAGTTTCGAAG
>JABFRJ010000418.1 GCA_013141255.1 Hyphomicrobiaceae bacterium | reverse complement strand
GTGGTGATCCGTCCATCGTACGTGCTTGGCGGGCGCGGTATGGAGATCGTGGCCGATAGCGCGGGTGTTGATCGGTATATTGCCAATTTGTCGGCGACGCTGGATCGTCCATCGGAATTGATTGTCAACGCTAAGCGGCCGCTGCTGGTGGATCGGTATTTAACGGGGGCCATCGAGGTTGATGTTGATTGTCTCTGTGACGGCAAGGACGTGTATGTCGCCGGAATAATGGAGCACATCGAAGAGGCCGGCATTCACTCGGGCGACAGCGCGTGCTCGTTGCCGGTGCATAGCCTCGATAGTTCGATAGTGGTGCGGCTCGAGAAGCAGGCGCGGGATCTGGCGCTCGCGCTTAAGGTCGTTGGTTTGATGAATGTGCAGTTCGCCATCAAGGATCGGCAGATCTATATTCTTGAAGTGAACCCGCGCGCGTCGCGGACGATCCCGTTTGTTGCTAAGGTCATCGGCTTGCCGATCGCGGGGATCGCGTCGGAGATCATGGCGGGGAGACCGCTCAAGAGCTTCGGTTTAAAGCCGCAAAAACATTCAATTCAGGGCATGGGCCATATCGCGGTCAAGGAGGCGGTATTCCCGTTTGGGCGCTTCGCGGGCGTTGATCCGGTGCTGGGGCCTGAGATGAAATCAACCGGCGAAGTGATGGGGCTGGATCGGACATATGCGATGGCGTTCGCGAAGAGCCAACTTGGTGCAGGTGTTGTGTTGCCGATGACGGGGACAGTGTTCGTCTCGGTGCGGGATAGCGACAAGGACGATCTCTTGGGCGCACTTCGTGATTTGACCGAAATTGGGTTTCGCATTTTGGGTACGCGCGGGACAAAGCGGCATCTTGAAGCGCACGGAATCACGTGCGACTTTGTCAACAAGGTGCTGGAAGGTCGACCGCACATCGTTGATCTGATGAAGGATGGGCAGGTGCAACTTGTGTTCAACACAACGGAGGGCGCGAAGGCGCTCTACGATTCGCGTGATATTCGCAGGACGGCACTGCTGAACAAGATTCCGTATTATACGACGTTGGCAGGTGCGCTGGCGGCGGTTGAAGCCATTCGGGCCATGAAGTCTGATCGTTTGACTGTTGCTCCGTTGCAGGAATATTTAGCCAAATCGGCGTGATTGGCTAAAAAGGGCGGCTATAACCGTCGGGATTGCCTAAAACTGGTCATAGGCGTCTTGCATAACGTGCGCTAGGTGCTCAAATAGGGTATCGGAATTGGTCGAGCCTCTAGCCCCGCCATCAGTCGGGCTGGTGGCTTTGTCGTTTCTGTTGAAGAATGGCATGCGGTCGTTTGTCCAGCTTGAGGTTGTGACCTTTCGAGGTTTTGATCTGAGCCGTTGGTGGATTGGCACTTGTCGATAGGAAAGATTTTGGTGATGGCGATTGAACGGGTCCCAATGACCGTCGAGGGGCACAGCCGATTTGAGGCTGAGTTGCACCGGCTGAAGGCCGAGGAGCGTCCTCGTATTATTCAGCAGATTGCGGAAGCGCGTGCGCTTGGTGATTTGTCGGAAAATGCTGAGTATCATGCCGCCAAGGAAGCGCAGGGCCTGAATGAGGCGCGCGTGGCGGAGCTTGAGGATCGGCTGGGCCGGGCAGATGTGATCGATACTGCGAATTTGAGCGGTACGACCGTGAAGTTTGGTGCGACGGTATCGCTTGAGGACGAGGATTCGGGCGATAAGGTCAAATACCGCATTGTCGGCGAGGGCGAGGGCAACGTGAAGGATGGGATGATCTCCATCGGCAGCCCGATTGCGCGCGCTTTGATTGGCAAAGCCAAGGGTGAGACGGCCGAGGTAACGACGCCACGCGGCACACGCTCTTATGAAGTTTTGAAGATCGAATGGAAATAATCTTTAGTGTTTGCATAGCAAAAGCACCGCTGTACGCATGTACGGCGGTGTTTTTTTGTTTTGCGGCGATTGGGTTTAGCGTGGGCGGCAGGCGACGGCGACGGCGACGCAGCGGATCTGGCTGCCGGAGCGGTTCCATGAGCATTCGATGGTGCGGTCACCAGAATAGTACCAGTTGGCGGCGCGGCGGCCATGTTGGCGTTCAGCAATCAATTGCCAGTTGGCAATAGCGCTCTGTTGGGCTGACTGCATGGAGCTGCGGACGTCGCCGCGGGCCTGAATGCCGGGATAGTAGCATTTGTCGCCGAAGGCGTTGGCTGGTACGACCGAGAGTATCGTTAGGGCGGTGGCGCTGAGAGCTGCCTTAAGAAGCGTATGCATGCATTTGATCCATTTATGTTTTACGGCAATTCGGGCCGATCCCGTCCCGCCTGGAGTACGATTGGCAGCCTTAGGGAGCATGGGCAATGACTGGAGCAAGTATTGGTGTATTTTTGCCGTCCACTGTGCTTTTGGCGTCGTTTGCTGTTGATCATTCAGCTGTCCCCAGAGTTGTGTGGTGGCGCGGCGACTTCGCACTCGATTGGGGCCGTTGTCTTGGTTAGAAGTATGTATGGCAGCAACATCATCAAATCATCATTGTAAGGCTAATAGCGTCGTCAGCGTCGGCGGTGTGCGCTTTGGGCAATCGTTACCGATCGCGCTGTTTGCCGGGCCATGTCAGATGGAAAGTCGGGCGCACGCACTTGAAATGGCGTCGGCGCTGAAGGAAATCGCGGGCAAGCTCGGGATTGGCTTGGTTTACAAGTCGAGCTTCGATAAGGCCAACCGTACGTCGCTCGGAGGCAAACGGGGGATCGGTCTTGGGGCGGCGTTGCCGGTGTTTGCGGAAATCCGGGAGACGTTGGGGTTGCCTATTCTGACTGATGTGCATGAGGTTGGGCAGTGCGCGATGTTGGCGCCTGTGGTTGATGTGCTGCAGATTCCAGCGTTCTTGTGTCGGCAGACGGATTTGCTGGTGGCGGCTGCGAAGACGGGTCGCGTCGTTAAAGTGAAGAAGGGGCAATTTCCGGCGCCTTGGGACATGAAGAACGTGGTCGATAAAATCACGGGTTCGGGCAATCCCAATGTGCTGGTGACGGAGCGCGGCACAAGCTTTGGGTACAATACACTCGTGGTCGATATGCGGGCTCTGCCGCAGATGGCGGCGCTGGGTGCGCCAGTGATTTTTGATGCGACGCACGCGGTGCAGCAGCCAGGCGGGCAGGGTGGCAGTTCGGGTGGTGATCGGCGATTTGTGCCGCCGTTGGCGCGGGCGGCGGTGGCGGTTGGCGTTGCTGGCTTGTTTATCGAGACACACCAAGACCCGGACAATGCGCCGTCGGATGGGCCCAATATGGTGCCGCTCAAGGACTTTGGCGCGCTCGTTGCCGACTTGCAAGCCATTGATAGGGTAGTCAAAGGTGCCGCAGTTTGACTTGATGCTACGGCGGATGATGGGGCCTGTTGACAGGGTGGGGCATCGTGCAGTTCTGAAACGAAGACGGCGGCCACATAGTGGGCCGCCGTTTTGTTTTGGGTGGTATGTGATCGTGTCGCTGGTTAACGTGCAATGCTCGTTAGCGTGCGATGCTGGCGAGCGTAACGGTTCGGACGGGGGCGGGAGCTAGGCGGGCATAATTGACGCCTGCGCGGCATTGGACGCAGTCGAAGGGGATGCTCTGTTTCAGTGTGCCGGCAACGCCGATCATCAGGCAGAGCGCTGTGGTGGATGCAACTGCCAGATTGGCGAAGACATGGATCATATGCTGGATGTCATTGATCATGGACTGGTGACCTTTACGCGGGACGACTGAGGACAACCGAAGGCTTGGCAAAACTGCCGAGCGTCCCAGGCTTTGCGCTAACTTGGCGCTGCGACCTGGAGTGCTTTTACTTTTGCTCCACATTGGTTAAAGGCTTGTTAAGGTTGCTGGATCGTTAAAAATGTAGATTCGCAGGTGCGAGATCGATGGTTCGTGGCGATGCCGGTGGGCGCGCGCTCATAGGGTGGCAGGCATGAAGTCGCGGGCTCTTTACCTTGCGCTGCGTGGTGGGCATCGTGCCGATATGTGCGCGACGCTCCTAAAAGTTTTGGCCTCAGAGTTTTGGCCTACGGGTTTTGGTGCCAGCGTTCTCCTCGAAATTGGAACAGGATGTAGCAATGACCGACCGTGAGCATTCGTTGAGAACGCGTTTGGTGCAACGCAGCCGACCTGCGGCGGGGCAACGGCGTGTCGTTAATCCTCCGATCATGCGTGCGTCGACGGTGCTTTATGAGAATGTCGCGGCGCTTAGAGCGACGCGGACTGAACGGGCTGAGCGGCAGCGGACGTTTTCTTATGGTACTCACGGCACGCCGACGACGTTTGCGCTTGAAGATATGATTGCGGACCTTGAGGGCGGGTATCGGACACGCGTTTCGGGATCGGGTATGGCGGCGATTGCGTTTGGGCTGATGCCGTTTGTGAAGCCGGGCGAACACTTTCTAATTACTGAGTCGGCTTACGAGCCTGTGCGGAAATTTGTCAAAGCGTTTTTGGAGCCGTGGGGCGTCATCTGTGAAGTTTATAAGGCTGACGGAAGTGACATCGTTGGTCGTTTCAGGTCCAATACAAAGTTGGTCTATGCCGAGGTGCCGGGGTCGGGCGCGTTTGAAATGCTTGATCTGCCAGCACTCGCGCGCGAGACGAAGAAGCGCGGGATAACGCTTGCCGTCGATAACACCTGGGGTTCGGGCATTCTGTATCAACCGCTCAAGCTTGGTGCGGACGTGTCGATGCTGGCAGCTACGAAGCACATTGTCGGTCACTCGGATGTGTTGCTGGGCGCGGTGACGACGACGAAAGAGGCATGGGCGCCAGTGCACGACATGCACGATGCGTTCGGGATCTGCATTTCGGGTGATGATGCATATCTCGCCTTGCGCGGCGTGCGTACGATGGCGGTGCGGTTGCCGGTGCATGAAGCCACAACGATGCAGATCTGCAAATGGGCAAGTCAACGGCCCGAAGTGGCGGCGGTATTGTGGCCAGCGTGGCCGAGCCACCCCGGCCATGAGATTTGGAAGCGCGATTTCAAAGGCGCGTGTGGGTTGTTTAGCCTTGAATTCAAAGCGCCACAGGCAAAGGTGGATCGGTTTATAGATTCTTTGAAGTGCTTTCAGATCGGCGCGTCGTGGGGTGGCTATGAGAGCTTGGTCAATCTGACGAATATTCCGGGCACACGTGTTGTGACGGATTGGTCGAAGCATGGGCCGATTGTGCGGTTCCATGCGGGCCTTGAAGATCCAGTTGATTTAATTGCTGATCTTGAACAAGCCATGAAGCATCTGGTCTAAAGGTGCTGGTTCGATGGAAGATCTGACGCTTGGGCAAATTGCCATGTTGCTGGCGGCGGCGGCTGTTGCTGCGCCGCTTGCCAAGGCGCTGCGGATTGGGACTGTGCTCGGCTACATTCTTGCAGGCGTACTGATCGGGCCACATGGGCTTGGACGCCTCGCGGGACTTGGAATTAGCGAGACTGATAGCGTCAAAGAAGTGCTGCACATTGCTGAATTTGGGGTGGTGTTGCTGCTGTTTCTGATCGGGCTTGAGCTGCGATTGCAACGTCTTTGGACTATGCGCGCGCAAATTTTTGGTGCGGGTGGGGTGCAAGTGGTGGCGACGGGGCTTGCACTTGGATTGGCCGCGCGTGGGCTTGGCATTCCTTTTGCGGCGGCGATGTTTATCGGGTTAGCCCTGTCGCTGTCGTCGACGGCGTTTGCTCTGCAGGTGTTGGAGGAGAACGGTGAGTTGACGCAACGGCATGGTCGCTTGGCCTTTGCGATTTTGCTGTTTCAAGATCTGGCGGCGATCCCGCTCATAGCGCTGGCGACATTGCTCGGCGGTGGCAAGGGCAACGTCGCGCAGGCGATGGATTGGGTGGCTGTGCTCAAGGCAACAGCGGCGATTGTGGCAGTGGTCATTGGTGGGCGGACGCTGGTCGATATGCTGTTTCGGTTCGTGGCTGCGACACGCGTGAAGGAAGCGCTGACGGCGGCGGCGTTGTTGGTCGTGCTGCTCGTCGTATTGGCGATGGAGAAGGTGGGGTTGTCGGCGTCACTGGGAGCGTTTCTCGCCGGTGTTGTTCTCGCCGATAGCGCGTATCGACATCAGATCGAGGCCGATATTCGACCGTTTGAAGGCTTGCTGTTGGGTTTGTTTTTTACGGCCATTGGCATGTCTCTTGATCTACGTTTGATCTTGGCAAAGCCGCATATCGTGCTCGCGTTAGTGGCGGGAATGCTGATCGTCAAGGCTGCAATCCTGTGGGCCATTGGGCGGAGTGCGGGGCTTGGTGCGCGGCCTGCGCGGCGTCTGGCGCTTTCAATTTCGCAGGGCGGGGAATTTGCCTTTGTGCTGTTGTCGGCGGGAGTCGCGTCGAGACTGCTGGCGCCGGAGCATGCGGCGCTTGGGGCGGTGATTGTCACAGTGTCGATGATGGTGACGCCAGCGGGCCTTATGCTTGAACAATTTTGGACACGATTTGCGACGCCGCAGCCGTTACCGGTATTTGATGCGTTACCGGAGAATGAGGGGCATGTGATTGTAGCGGGGTTCGGGCGATTTGGGCAGGTGGTGTGTCGTGTACTGCGAGCACGAAAAATACCGTTTACGGCGTTGGATGTTGATCCAGTGCAGATCGAGTTGGTGAAACGGTTCGGGGCTAAGACGTACTTCGGGGATGCTAGTCGTTTGGATATTCTTGAAGCAGCACAGGCGGAGAAGGCGCAGGCATTTGTACTCGCTATCGATGACGTCGAGGCGTCGATGCGGACGGCAGAAATGGTACGTCGGCATTTCCCGTCGTTGTCCATTTACGCGCGTGCGCGCAATCGCAATCATGCGCATCGGTTGATGGCGCTTGGTGTCAGCGTGGTGCAGCGAGAGACGTTCTTGTCGTCGCTCGAATTGACGCGCCATTTGTTGCGCGGGCTGGGTGTTAGCAAGGCGGAAGCGCAGACAACACTGGATATTTTTCGATCTCATGACGAAGATCGGCTCAGGCAGGATTTCGGGCATTTGAATGACCGAGATAAATTGTTGGCGAGTGCGCGGGAGGCGGCGGCTGAGTTGGAGCAGTTGCTCGATGCGGATGCTGTGGCGCAGGCCGTGTCGGATGGTACTGCGTCGCCGATGCGGACTGGTGTGGTCGTTCAGCCTGTTAAGGTCGCCGAATAAAGGCGTTGCGTGTGGTGGACTGAGGCTATAGCCGTAATATTGCCTCGTCTCCGCCGCTGACTGCCGCCTCCTTGTACATGACATCGCCGCCAGGATATCCGCATGCCCCCCCCACGTCGCATAATCTGCGTTGGTCACTCAGCGCTTGATCGAACGTATCGGATTGAACATTTTCCAGCAGAACCTACTAAGGTTCGGGCACTTGAGCATGTCGAAGCCGGTGGCGGGATGGCGGCGAATGCTGCGGTGGCGATTGCGAGGCTCGGGGGTAAGGTTGAATTGTGGAGCCGTATCGGTGATGACGCCGCGGGGCAGGTCATTAAAGCCGGGCTCAAGGCGGAGCGTGTGGATGTGCGCTATGTGCAGTCGTTTGATCAAACGCGATCGTCGACGTCGGCTGTCATTGTGGATGAGCGCGGCGAGCGGTTGATCGTCGGGCAGCGGGACGCTGGCATGCCGTCGTCGACGGATTGGTTGCCGTTAGAGCGAGTGCGCGACGCGCATGCTGTGCTTGGTGATGTGCGCTGGCTGGAAGGGTTGCGGGCAGTGTTCAGCGAGGCGCGGTTGCATGGGGTGCCGACAATTCTGGACGCTGATCTCGGTGCGCGTGAAGCGTTGCCTGATGTGTTGGCGTTGACGGACTATGCGATTTTTAGTGCGGCGGCGTTGCGAGAGTTCACGAGTATTACGGATCCTGCTCAGGATTTGAGCGGAGCGTTGCAGCAGGTCCTTGATCATGGCGTTTTACATGCGGGGGTGACGCTGGGGCGCGAGGGGTATTGCTGGCGGGAGGCGAATGCGATGGGAGCGCCACTTGATGGGCAGGTGTCGGCACCGCACGTCGATGTGATTGATACGACGGGGGCGGGTGACGCGTTTCATGGGGCGTTTACGCTGATGATGGCGGAGGGCCGTTCCAGCCGGGAGTGCGCGACGATTGCTGCGGAGGTTGCAGCGCGTAAATGTACGCGGTTGGGCTCGCGGGCGGGTTTGCCGCGCCGGGCTGAGATTGCTGCGTTGGCGGCCAGCTAGGCGCGTTTTCGAGCCTATTTGCAGCCACTGTTGGCGACTGACGGTGGACAGCGCATCTGTGTTGGTGGACGTGGCGCTGCAACACGGCTATGGGACGGCTTGAAGCCCCGATATCTTGCTTTGGAGAAACTGCGATGGCCGCATCCGGCGTGACCGATACCACTTTGGCGAACGCCATTCGCGCGTTGGCGATGGATGGGGTTCAGGCGGCGAATTCGGGCCATCCGGGCATGCCTATGGGTATGGCGGATGTGGCGAGTGTGCTCTACCGCGAGTTTCTGAAGTTTGATGCGAGCGCGCCGCAGTGGCCAGATCGGGATCGGTTTGTGCTGTCGGCGGGGCACGGCTCGATGCTGATCTATGCGCTGCTGTATTTGACGGGCTATCCCGGTATGGAAGCGTCGGATCTCAAGAACTTCCGCCAACTCGGATCGAAGACGGCGGGGCATCCGGAATTTGGTCATGCGCCTGGCATCGAGACGACGACGGGACCGTTGGGGCAGGGGATTGCCAATGCGGTTGGGATGGCGTTGGCGGAACGCATGCAAGCGGCGCGGCATGGGTCTGACATTGTCGATCATTTCACCTACGTGATTGCGGGTGATGGCTGCTTGATGGAAGGCATCAGTCACGAAGCGATTTCGATGGCGGGCCATCTCGGGCTCAACAAGCTCGTCGTGTTGTGGGACGACAATTCGATTTCCATTGATGGTGCCACGTCGCTGGCGGTGTCGGATGATCAATTGAAGCGGTTTGAAGCGTCGGGCTGGCGGGCTGAGCGGATCAATGGGCATGATGCCAATGAAATACGCGCGGCGCTGAAGCGGGCGCAAAAGTCTGACAAGCCATCGTTG
>JABFRJ010000168.1 GCA_013141255.1 Hyphomicrobiaceae bacterium | reverse complement strand
GCCCATGCAATCTCGCGCGCGCTGGGCGTAAACGCCTGATTGATGATGGCAATCTGATTGGGATGAATCGCAAACTTCGCCGTAAACCCATCACGCGCCGCCTGCTCCGCTTCAAGCCGACAGCCCTCCTCATCGCGGAAGTTAACGAATACCGTATCAATGGGCTGCTTGCCCGCAGCAACCGCCGCAAACAAACACATATCCCGCGCCAACCTGTATGGTGATGTCCAGGCACGACCATCCGCTTCCCGCGTCGCCGATGAGCCAATCACTGCCGATAAATCTTCAGCTCCCCAGGTGATGCCTTCAAGCCGCTGCGTCACCTCCATGTACGACGGCAGCGTCATCAGCGCGACCGGTGTCTCAGTTGCAATCGCGATGATGCGCGTCTGACCGGAGGGAATCCCAGCCTTCAGTTCCGCGTGATCAAGCGCCAGCGCCAGCTTGTCAGCATCAGCCGCAGAGTTTGGCTTCGGCAAAATAATGCCATCGGGCTGCGAGCCAATCACACCCGTAAGATCATCGCCCCAATACGGTCCATCGAGCGGATTGATCCGCACATAGAGGCGCGGACGCTTGGCAGCCTTGCGCGTCTCGGTAATGAACGCGCTCGCCAGAGGCCGTGCGGCAGGTTTGCGCGATGCCGCCACACTATCTTCCAAATCAAGAATGAGCGCGTCCGCCCCCACGCTCAACGCTTTAGAGATTTTCTTGTCGCTGTCGGCTGGCACAAACAGAAAAGATCGCATGAAAGGAAAGCCCGCAAGAGTGTCAGAACTCCCGCAAGTATGGCCGCGACCGGCGGTGCTGACCAGCACCCAGGCGCAGTCCTGCCCATCAAAATTGCAGCAAAACAGTTGAGCATCGCGACAAATTACGCAGCGACGCGTGCAAGTATGGCAGGCACAATAGCTTTATGGAACGGCATCACCGCCCGCAGATACGCGCCGCCAAACGTATTGTTCCGCTTCACCAACGTGGTCGCCGTAACCCGTCGTGTTCCCGTCTGCTGGTCTTCGACTTCAACAACCACACGAAAATTCAAATGCGCATCGTCAAATCCCATAACCACCCGCTCGGGCGAGGTTGAAATGACCGGAAATATCCCGATCCGCTGATCCTCCGACAATGCCGGATCCGGCGTGGCGCGCAGCCCAAACGGCGAAACGACAATATTGCGCACTGTTAGCAACGCTCCGACCCAATGTGGCATATGGTGAAATGCACGGCGGGCGGCACTCGGCGCATCAAGCGTCGGATCGTAAATATCCAGCGCAAACGCGTCGGCATAGTCGGTGCCGGGTAATAAAAAATGTACGTCCACTGTGGGCGTCACGGCAAACGGTCGCATGGCGTGCTCCCTTTCAGAATTCCGGCGAGTATTGAGACGGTCGCCGTATCAGGCAATGCGACAGAACGCGGCGGGCCGATAGCGGCGGCAGCGCTTGAGTGCTACAAAACCAAGAAGAATCGCAGTCAACCGCGCCGTTTTGTGACCATCCACACGTCCTCAAAGTTGAGCCAGATTTGCTATGATCGCCGATCACCAAAACGCCGCAGCCATTGCCTCCGCCATTCGCACGCTGGAGGTCGAGCATGACGGCCTCAGCGCCCTGCGTGCCGCTCTCAGCAACGGACTAGGACACGCCTTCGCCAAAGCCGTCCACACTCTCGCCGACGCCAAAGGTCGCGTCATAGTCACCGGTATCGGCAAGAGTGGGCACGTCGGCCAGAAAATCGCGGCAACCTTCGCTTCAACTGGAACGCCTGCGTTTTTCGTCCACCCCACCGAAGCCAGCCATGGCGATCTCGGCATGGTCACGCGCGACGACGCAATCCTCGCGCTATCTTGGTCGGGCGAAACTGTCGAACTCGGTAACGTCATCACCTATTCGCGCCGCTTCTCCGTGCCGCTCATCGCCATCACATCAAGCGCGAAATCAGCCTTGGGAAATCAAGCCGACGTAGTACTCGAATTGCCCAAAGTCAAAGAGGCGTGTCCGCACGGCCTCGCGCCAACAACATCCACCACCATGCAGCTTGCCCTCGGCGACGCCCTCGCCGTTGCACTGCTCGAAGCCAAAGGCTTCACCGCCCACGATTTCAAAGTCTTCCATCCTGGTGGCAAACTCGGCGCCAGTCTCAAGTACGTCACCGATCTGATGCACAAGGGCGATGCTATGCCACTTGTCACCGAAGCTGCGCCCATGGCCGATGTCATCGTCATCATGACGCAAAAAAGTTTCGGCTGCGTCGGCGTTACAGCCGCAGATGGAACGCTGGCCGGAATGATCACCGATGGCGACTTGCGGCGTCACATGGGCAAAGATCTTTTGACGAAGTCTGCGGCCGACATCATGACGCGCGGACCGAACACATTGAAGCCGACCACATTGGCTTCAGCCGCGCTCGAACAATTCAACTCCAAAAAACGTACGCAGATGTTTGTCGTCGATGGTGGAAAGCCGCTCGGCATCCTCCACGTGCATGACTTTTTGCGCGCCGGCGTGGCTTAAAGCATTCGCCCACTCTACATTTGAACCGTTGCAGTACGCTCAGCCCGACGTTAGGATCGCAACACGACGCTTAATCGCGAAACACATCGGCGTCGTAACAGCATCGCCCAATTTTTTGCCTAGTTCTGCTTGCCTGAACCGCATGAGCACTGTCGGTTACGCTGACGACCTATCAACGCATCAGCGACCCGTTATAGCCATATCGCCTTGCAACGTCTGGCCGACAGATGAAGTCGCATGTGGTGGGGGCACGTCTCATGAACGCTCAAAGCAAATCGATAAGCACGACTTCGGTGGGCGGCTCAATCAACGCGAGCACACAATCGTTGCCCAAGCTTGTGATGGTTCACGGCACCGGCGCTGGTGACATCGTGACAACGGGCAAGAGCTGGTGGCAACTTGGCAGTCCATTTCAAAAGGAATTAGCAAGACGTTTGGACCTCGATCCCTCGCGCGTCGAAATCGTCCCCTTTCAATGGGAGCTGGGCCCCAACAGCGAGAACGGACGGCGCCTTGCCGCTGAAGCGCTCTACACAAAACTCAAGGAATTTGACCAAGCCGGACAGGACTATTATCTAGTCGGCCATAGCCACGGCGGCTCAGTCATCCACCACGCCTTGCTCTATGCCACCGCACGCGGCAAGCCGTTTGAACGGCTGAAATCCTGGTGCACCGTTGGCACGCCGTTTCTTGAATATCGCGCCAATCGCTTCTTACATAGCCGCTTGGGCAACACTGGATTGACGGTCTACGCTTCAGCTGTCGGCGCGCTCATTATTGCTGCTGGCTTGGCCGCTATGTATCTATTCGGCGCTACGCCATTCTGGAAATCGGTCAATGACACATTGGGCAAGCACGCCCTGATCGGCTTTTATATTCCGGTGATCGCAGCGCTCACGACTTATGGCGTCGTCAGCCTATCCGTCCTCTACAACATAGCGCGCTATCGCGGCGGGTCATACCCGCAAGCCGTAAAGCAAAAAGTCGCCAACCTCTACGCAGATCGTTGGCTCGGTTTATGGCACCAAGATGATGAAGCGATCAGCGCCTTGTCGAATGTAAAAAACGTGAGCGGGCCCATCATTCCGTCATCGTTCCTCGTGCCGTTCATTTCAATCCTACCTCTACTTTTGACCATCATCGGCTGTCTTTACGCCAGCGCCTATTTTCTATTCGATGGCAGCAAGGCGTCACCTGCGACGTTGAACTTCTTCAAATCCGTGGGCGACACCTTGGAGAAATCTGCGACAACGTCAAAAAACACAACCGCCTTAGGCTCAGCGTTCTCTGCAATCTACGCCATCGGTGTGCCAGCCCTATTGGCCGCGCTCGTCATGGCGATTTACGTCGGTGTGACCGGGCTCTTCGTCGGATTGCTCAAAGTTGTAACCGGTTGGATCGGTATCCCACTCAGTAAAATGATCGACGGTCTGGTGTGGTCGTCAGTCAAGCAATCAGCCTGGGGCGACGATCGCGGCCACGAGAGCGTCCATCAGATTGGAGCCCACCCACCAGAGTTCTCCGAAAAATATAACCCACTGCCGCCCCCAATCGCCGCCAAGCTGAGCGAGAACAGCGAAAAGCAGGCAGTCCTCACGCTGCACAAAGTTCGCGAAGTGCTCGGAATGATCCCGAAGAGCAAATCATCGCCAGATATGCGCGCTGAATTGAGCGATAAACTGTCGTGGCAAGAGCTGATCCACACGACCTATTTCGATATTCCGGAGTTTGTGGATCTAATGTCGCTATCACTGCATCGAGCGGGCTTAACCCAACTCGATGCAAGCTACTGGCAGGGCGATAAACGCGATCAAACCGAGCGCAATTATCACTTAGTGCACTTGAGTTCTGCACTCCCTAACGGGAAACCGGCGTCCAATCCGGCTTAGGCTTTCGCCACCACCAGCACCGTGCCGTTGATGCCGGTCACGGTAACGGAAGTGCCAGCCGGCATGTCAGCGCCCTCTGCCGCCCATACGGTATCGCCGAGACGTACACGGCCACGACCACCATTGATGGGCGTTTCAACCAACGCCGTCCGACCGACATAGTCGAGCCCGCGCTCATTGAGGTTGGGCTGATCAGATTTCATTTTGTGGCCATAGAGCCGCTTGCCGAAATAGACCGTCACCATCGACAGAATGCCAAACGCTAACAATTGCAAACTGTAGTCGAACCAAGCCGTCAGCAGCGCCGACCCAACGGCGAGCGCGGCCAAACCAAACCAGATGAAGTGCATACCCGGCACAAGCGTCTCGGTCACAATCAGCAAGATGCCAAGCGCCAGCCACAGCCACGCGCCATAGGTAACAAAGAATTCGCCAAGCATGATCTTACCTCAGTCCAGTTCCACAACTTAAATGCATAATCTACGTGGCGGCCAAAGTCGGGACCAGTGTTACGAACCCGAGCCCCAAGGACCAGCGCCCGGCGACGAACCCGATCCGCCGCGCGTTGTTGGACGTGTCGGCGGCAATGCACCGCCGCCATTGTCGCCACCACCACGCTTGCCAAACGCATCACCGGCAATCTCGGCAATCCCAGCAAGCGATCCAATTAACGACGACGCGTCAAGCGGCATCATTAGAATTTTTTGGTTGGGCGATTTGGCGATGGCTTCAAGCGCCTTAACATAGTTGTTGGCAACGAAGTAGTTGATTGCCTGTACGTTGCCGTCCGCAATCGCGCGCGACACCATCTCGGTTGCTTTTGCTTCAGCTTGTGCTGAGCGCTCCCGCGCTTCAGCATCCCGGAACGCCGCTTCCTTGCGACCTTCGGCGGCCAGCGTCACCGCTTGCTTTTCGCCTTCGGCTTTCAAGATTGCCGCTTGCCGTAAGCCTTCGCTTTCCAAAATCTGCGCGCGCTTATCGCGTTCTGCTTTCATCTGTCGCGCCATGCTGTCGACGATGTCACGCGGCGGCGCGATGTCTTTGATTTCGATGCGGGTCAGTTTCACGCCCCACGCCTCCGTCGCCGCATCAACCACATGCAGCAATCGCGCGTTGATCTGATCACGGTTCGATAGCAGTTCATCGAGGTCCATCGACCCCATAACGGTACGAATGTTAGTCATCACAATCGCGACGATGGAGAGTTCGAGACTATCAACCTGATAGGCAGCCTTCGCAGGATCGAGCACTTGGTAGAAGGCGATGCCATCGACTTTGACCATCGCGTTGTCGCGCGTAATCACGTCTTGCGACGGAATGTCGATCACCTGCTCCTTCATGTTGATCTTGTGTCCAACGCGTTCCATGATCGGCACCAGAAAATGCAGACCAGGCGCTAACGATCGCGTGTACTGGCCGAAATTCTCGATCGTGTATTTGTAACCTTGCGGCACCATCTTGATGGAGCCAAAAATCACGCTGACAGCAAGCAACAGCAACACGAGGCCAACAAGGCCGAGGCCACCGATCATTTCCAGGCTCATAGCCGGATCCTTCCCGCAAACAGTTGCCCCGCATTTAGACGATGGGGCACAATCGAGAAGGTTTTACGGCTAAATGGAAAAAATGGCGTAAACTTCTGAAATTACATAATATTTAACCGAGATTTACAGGCGGTTGCCGCCCTCGTCGAGCGGCAGGGCCACAATCTATCCCCCGCCGCGCTCCGTCAGGCTCCCCAAGCTCACGCCTTCGGTTGCTTACGCATGAACGCCTGCCGTACGCATTCAGCCACCAGTTCGCCGCGCTGATTAAAAGCGCAATGCTTGAACTCAACCAGACCCGCATCTGGTCGCGATTTGCTCTCCCGCTTGGTCAGCACCACGGTGGTGACGCGAATGGTATCGCCATGGAACACGGGCTTGGGAAACTTCACGTCCGTCATGCCGAGATTGCCGATGGTAGTACCAATCGTGGTGTCGTTGACCGAAATCCCGATCATTAGCCCAAGCGTGAATAGAGAGTTTACCAGAGGCTTTTTCCACTCAGTCTGCGAGGCAAAATCATGATCGATGTGCAGCGGCTGCGGATTGTGCGTCATGCAGGAGAACAGCGTGTTGTCCATCTCGGTCACTGTGCGCCGGATCGTGTGCTCAATCGTTTTGCCAATCTCGAATTCCTCAAAATATAGCCCGCGCATGGTCCGCCGCTCCTGTAATGGGTGATGCAACTGGTATCTTGTCGCCACTCGTCCTTTGTCACCTGAGGAGACGCGCGTTGGCAAGCAGGCCATGACGCAGGGCTGCCCCAATTTTGACACGGGCTTTAACTTGGCCTTCAGGGTTCAGCGCTAATGTGACTGAGTTGCTCGCTTCATGAGCGCGGGACTTGTCCGACATCAGTTGATGCAATTGTCCCTGTGGTACCTGTCGCGTGCGAGCGTTTCGCTCAAAGAATGAGAACAACCCGTTTCGCGCTTCGTTCCATCTCGAGCCCTTCAGTCAACCGTCCCGATTGCGGGCGAACCGATCTCAGATCGGCGCGCTTGCCCTGGTGTTGCGTTGCGCAACCGCCTGCAATCGGGACTGTTTTCAATTCGCTTCAGTATCTGAATTGCTCTGACAGTATGCGCTCATCCAAACTGTGGCCATTGTCGAACATCATATAAAGATCAATCGTCTTCGCCGCTTGAATTTCAACGCGCACAACCGAGCGTGTCTCCATGTTGTCAGCCGCCGCCGACACTGGCCGCTTCTCAGTCTCCAAAACCTCAATCACAATCTGCGCGTCATTCGGTAGCAGCGCGCCCCGCCATCGCCTCGGACGAAACGGACTGATCGGCGTCAGCGCCAAAAGTGCCGCATTGATCGGTAGGATCGGCCCATGCGCCGAAAGATTATACGCTGTCGATCCGGCAGGGGTGGCAACCAGCACCCCATCGCAAACCAGCTCGTCGAGCCTTACTTTGCCATCGACCGAAATTTTAAATTTCGCCGCTTGATACGATTGTCGGAACAGCGACACTTCGTTGATCGCGAGCGCTTTTGCCGTTTGCCCATCCGCCGTCCGCGCCGTCATCGCTAACGGATGAATACGCGAGACCTCAGCGCGCTGAATGCGCTCCGGTAATTCATTCTCGTCATACTCATTCATCAAAAAGCCGACCGAGCCCCGGTTCATCCCATAAATCGGAATACGATCATCGATGTGCTTGCGTAGTGTTTCGAGCATGAACCCATCGCCCCCAAGAGCGACGATGGCGTCAGCACCTTTGGCCGAATAGTTGCCATACCGGTGCGCCAACCGCCGAAGCGCCGCCTGCGCCTCTTCACTGTCGCTGGCAACAATGGCAATCTTCTCGTATGACTTGGCCGCGTGAGCCATGACCTACCATCACTTTCCCAATGCACTTTTAGTCGGACCGCCGCTATGCGTCCCCAACCTGCAGCCCCAGACAAACCCGAAGCGACGCCAAACAACAAGCCAAAATCCGACACGACTGTGGCAGACGCCGTGGTGGTGGTCTATTCAACCTATCCAGACCATGCCACAGCCGAAACCATTGGCACCGCATTGGTGGATCTGCATCTTGTCGCTTGTGCCAATATTTTGCCGCCCATGACTTCGATTTACCATTGGAACAGCGAGCGCCAGCGCGACGCCGAGGTGGCGATGCTGTTGAAAACCCGCGCCAGTTTAGGACAACGTCTGATCGCAGAAATTAAAGCGCGGCACCCCTACGAAAATCCGGCTATTTTACTTTTCCACCCTTCAGGCGGATCGCCTCCCTTCCTCGAGTGGATCATGGCCCAAACCGCTGAGACAGCCGAGACCGCAGATATGAGCGTAGGAACACTTGATGACCCAAGTTGAGCAGAACAAAGCACTTATCCCGATTCTAAAGCGCGTCCGCGTCGTGCCGGTATTGACGATCTCTGACGCGGCGACAGCCGTACCGCTCGCCCGCGCGCTCGTCGCCGGTGGCCTGACACATCTTGAAATCACACTGCGCACACCCGCTGCACGCGACTCAATGCGCCGTATCGCCGCCGAAGTACAAGGCGCCTTCGTTGGCGCAGGCACAGTGCTGACACCGCAGCACGCAGACGACGCCATGGCCGCAGGCGCAACGTTCCTCGTCTCGCCCGGCGCAACAGCCGAACTTTACGCGGCTTCTAAAAATTGGCGCGCGGCCTGGCTGCCCGGCGTCGCCACCGCCTCTGAAGCCATGACGGCGCAAGCTCATGGATTGCGCCTGCTTAAATTCTTCCCCGCTGAAGCCTCAGGTGGCGTGCCCGCGCTCAAGTCTCTCGCAGCACCGTTGGCCGACATCGTGTTCTGCCCCACCGGCGGCGTCGGTCCTGGCAATCTCGCGAGCTACCTGGCCTGTCCGAATGTGATCTGCGTTGGCGGTTCCTGGGTCGCCCCCGACAAAGCCATTGCCGCCGCTGATTGGTCCGAAATCACGCGCCTCGCCAAAGCCGCTTCAACCACACTTTGACGACGCTTATGCCGAAACCCGCTTCACCGCTGCTTTCAACTTCTCGTGCTGCACCAACAGTTCGGCTTTACGCTCCTGCGTCTCTTCAATGGCTTCCGGCTTGGCGCGGTTCATAAAGTTCGGATTGGTGAGCTTCGCATCCATTTTGCCGATGTCGCTCATCACGCCCTCGATTTCCTTGTCGAGCCGCTTCTTCTCCGCCGCCATGTCGATCACGCCTTCAAGC